>NZ_JADCKW010000030.1:0-1248 GCF_014982155.1 Enterobacter cloacae complex sp. P16RS2
GAAGTGGCACACTGAATTTGGCCACCTGAACAGAGGTGATATGCTCACCTCAGAACAACACAGGTGCTCCAATGAAAAAAAGAAATTTCAGCGCAGAGTTTAAACGCGAATCCGCTCAACTGGTTGTTGACCAGAACTACACGGTGGCAGATGCCGCCAAAGCTATGGATGTTGGCCTTTCCACAATGACAAGATGGGTCAAACAACTGCGTGATGAGCGTCAGGGCAAAACACCAAAAGCCTCTCCGATAACACCAGAACAAATCGAAATACGTGAGCTGAGGAAAAAGCTACAACGCATTGAAATGGAGAATGAAATATTAAAAAAGGCTACCGCGCTCTTGATGTCAGACTCCCTGAACAGTTCTCGATAATCGGGAAACTCAGAGCGCATTATCCTGTGGTCACACTCTGCCATGTGTTCGGGGTTCATCGCAGCAGCTACAGATACTGGAAAAACCGTCCTGAAAAACCAGACGGCAGACGGGCTGTATTACGCAGTCAGGTACTTGAGCTACATGGCATCAGCCACGGTTCGGCCGGAGCAAGAAGCATCGCCACAATGGCAACCCGGAGAGGCTACCAGATGGGACGCTGGCTTGCTGGCAGGCTCATGAAAGAGCTGGGGCTGGTCAGCTGTCAGCAGCCGACTCACCGGTATAAACGTGGTGGTCATGAACATGTTGCTATCCCTAACTACCTTGAACGGCAGTTCGCCGTGACCGAGCCAAATCAGGTGTGGTGCGGTGATGTGACCTATATCTGGACGGGTAAGCGCTGGGCGTACCTCGCCGTTGTTCTCGACCTGTTCGCAAGAAAACCAGTGGGCTGGGCCATGTCGTTCTCGCCGGACAGCAGGCTCACCATGAAAGCGCTGGAAATGGCATGGGAAACCCGTGGTAAGCCCGGCGGGGTGATGTTCCACAGCGATCAGGGCAGTCATTATACGAGCAGGCAGTTCCGGCAGTTATTGTGGCGATACCAGATCAGGCAGAGTATGAGCCGGCGCGGAAATTGCTGGGATAACAGCCCAATGGAACGCTTCTTCAGAAGTCTGAAGAACGAATGGATACCGGTGGTGGGTTACGTAAGCTTCAGCGAGGCAGCTCACGCCATAACGGATTATATCGTTGGATATTACAGCGCACTAAGACCGCACGAATATAACGGTGGGTTACCCCCAAACGAATCGGAAAATCGATACTGGAAAAACTCTAACTCGGTGGCCAGTTTTTGTTGACCACTTCA
>NZ_JADCKW010000031.1:0-1338 GCF_014982155.1 Enterobacter cloacae complex sp. P16RS2
GAAAACGGAATCTATGGTCACTCCCGTTTTTGCAACACCGATTTTGACGACAAGTTGGCTTGCTTGAATCTATCCGGCGTCTGAATGGGATTTTATTCCCGCGCCTTGATGAGTTCCGCGCCTGATGAACCTCCAGAAAATATACGGCTTCAATGAGCCTTTCCGTTTTACAGGTTCCTCAACAGGCCGGTGGGCCGTTAGTATCATCAATATCAGTATTCGCAAAACCAGATCAGTAATTCTTTAAACCGGTGTATTTCTGCCGTTATGCTACATAAGTTTGCTGTCGTGCCGTTAGGGCCCAGGCTATTCTGGCCAGCTTGTTTGCCAGAGCACAAGTGACGACAAAGTTGCTTTTCCGGCACAGTAAATCCCTGACCCAATCGGCCAATTTGCCAGACTGGTGTTCCAGTTTTTGTATGAATACCCTGGCACATTGAACCAACAAAGTTCGGATCTTTTTATTACCTCGCTTACTAATTCCCAGCAATGTCGTCCTACCTCCCGTGCTGTACTGCCGAGGTACAAGCCCTGTTGCCGCCGCAAAGTCACGGCTGCTGGCGTACTGCTTCCCGTCGCCAATCTCAGTTGAAATAGTACTCGCTGTCAGTGTTCCGACGCAGGGAATGCTCAGCAAGCGCTGTCCAACCTCATCTTCGTCCAACTTTCGTTTCAACTGGGATTCCAAATCTTTAATCTGCTCAACAAGATAGTGATAATGCTGTTGTAATTTCAGCAATAACTGGCTGAGGTAAAGAGGCAAACTATTATCCTCAAGAATGGTACTCAGTCGGCTAATAACGGCAGCTCCTCGGGGAACGCTAATGCCAAATTCCAGCAGAAAAGCATGCATTTGATTGGTTGTTTTTACCTTATCCTGAACCAGGGATTCACGGACACGATGCAGAGCCCGCATTGCCTGCTGAGATTCCGTTCTGGGCTGCACAAAACGCATAGACGGACGCGATGCAGCTTCACAAATAGCTTCGGCGTCGACAAAGTCGTTTTTATTGCTTTTAACGAACGGGCGGACAAATTGTGGTGATATCAGCTTTGGGGAATGCCCCAACTCTTCCAACTTGCGTGCCATAAAGTGAGAACCGCCACAGGCTTCCATTGCGATGGTTGTAGCGGGGCATGTCGCCAAAAATTCGATCAACTTTGGCCGGGTAAATTTTTTACGGTAAACAGCCTTCCCGCGACGATCCTGGCAATGAATATGGAAAGAGTTTTTACCCAGATCGATACCAATGAGCGCAATGTTTTCCATGATAGTTCTCCGAATGAAAGCCTGTCCTCAGCATAGTACCGGGAAGGAGGGAGTGACCATCTCATTAA
>NZ_JADCKW010000032.1:0-6860 GCF_014982155.1 Enterobacter cloacae complex sp. P16RS2
CCTTTAAATTCATCAATGTCCGTACGACATAATTCACATCAAAGAATGTGTATTATTATCATTTAAGTCATAAAAGCCATGAGTCAGTTCCGAAAAATATAATGAGCATTGAAATTATTACCCATCATTCTGGATTTTTAACTTTGTCATGTATCCAACCACAAGTTGGCTTCCGGTGTTTTGAGGAGCATTAAAGTTCAGAAAGCGCGACCAGATCATAATCCAGAAATGTCGTTAAGATATTCTCAATAACGGTTATCCCTGCATGTTGGCAGGCATTTGAAAATATATTTTGTATTCAGGTTGCAGCAAAACGCTTTCTTACACACAGGACTTCATATGCGGCTCAAAAAATTAAAACTGAAAAACTTCAGAGGCTACAGAAGCTCTACTGAAATCATTATTGATGAAGGCATGACGGGCATTGTTGGTCGTAATGACTTTGGGAAATCAACGCTTCTGGAAGCGCTGGCTATTTTTTTTGAAACAGAAGGAATGAAGGCTGACAAGAATGACATGAACTGTTTCAGCCTGAGAGAAGGGGAGGGCCGTTTTGAAATAGCCTGTGAATTCGATGATCTGCCCGACTTTATCATGATAGACGACAGGGTGCAGACCACGCTCGCCTCAGAACATCTGCTGAATGAAGATGGCAATTTTGAAATCGTCAAAACGTTTAAAGCAACGACCTCAGGAAAACCGGAGCAGACCTGCATCCGCTGCATCCACCCGGATGAGGAGCCCCTGAGAAATTTACTGGGCATGAAAATTTCCGAACTCAAGGCGGTGGGAAAAGAAGTTGAGAAAAATGTGGCGGATAAACGCACTGCATCGTTATGGCGTCAGGCCATCAGGGAAGCCGCCGCTCCCTATACCTGTTCGGAAATGTTGCTGGATGTCGATAAAGAGTTTGGAACCGACACAAAATCATTATGGGGTAAGATCCTCGATTTGCTGCCCACGTATGCGATTTTCAAAGCCGACAGGGAAAGCAGCGACGGGGATTCCGAAGCTAAAAACCCCTTACAGCAGGCCGTAAAAGACGCTCAGGCTGCGCTGCAGGACAAAATTACAGCGCTGGAAAATGAGATCCAGGACAGCGTACTGGATGTCGCACAGAGAACGCTGGATAAATTACGTGAAATGGCCCCCGAACTCGCCAGCGAACTGACTCCACGATTTAAGGAGAAACCCAAGTGGACCTTCAATTTCACCCTGGATGGGGAAAATGGCATCCCCATCAATAAGCGCGGCAGCGGGATAAGGAGGCTTATCCTGTTGAATTTTTTCCGGGCTGAGGCTGAAAAGAATGTCGCGGGGACGCCCAGAAATGTGATTTATGCCATAGAGGAGCCTGAAACGTCACAGCATCCGAACTATCAGATGATGCTGATGAAAGCGTTACTGGCACTGGCAGGCCAGCCGCACCGTCAGATTATCGTCACCACCCATGTCCCGGCGCTTGCCGGATTGATCCCTGTCGAAGGCGTACGTTATGTCACCCGAAATGAGGCGGGTGAACCCGCAGTAAAAATGCCGGATGACGCTGTGCTGAAGGAAGCCACTGAAAGCCTGGGGGTGCTGCCAGAGACCGGTATGGAAAGGGCGCAGGGGATAGTTCTGGTAGAGGGAAAGTCGGATGTCACTTTCCTGAGGCATGCGGCCAGTTCATTAAAACAGTCAGGTATGTTGCCAGCCTCTCTGGAGGACGTGAAAATAGTGCCAGTCCTCATAGGAGGGTGTGGCAGCGTCAAACACTGGGTTACATTGAATCTGGCCAACGATCTGGGGCTTCCCTGGTGCGTATTTCTGGACTCCGATATTGGAGGAGACCCCGCACAGGTTCTGTCCATTCAGAAACGTAAAAAAGAAGTGGAGGATGCCGGTAAGGTATTCTTCGCCACGCGCAAACGTGAAATAGAGAACTATCTCTGCCCGGATCTGATCGAAGAAATGACCGGTGTAGTCGTCACGTTTACGGACACCTGTGATGCTAAAAAAATAATTGGACGGGCGGTGGGAATGAAACCCGATAATGTGCTTGATAAATTCTGGCCCCGGATGACAGCGGAAAGAATCATCTCAAGATCAACCTATCATGACGGAACGCAGGAGAGAAGCGAGCTGGTTGAGATCCTGAGCGACATTGTATCCATGACGAGATAATGTATTAAATAAGCATCTCAGGTGCATATACTCCGGTCCTCAACAAAGGACCGGAGTACAGAGTAGTAAAACCCGAAATTAATCGGGCTTTAATTATTCAACGTTTAACAGGCTCCCTGCCCGGAAGTTGTGTTAAATACGTTTAACGAAGCGGTTTTACAAACTTTATTTATGACTGCCAAGCCATTTATTCATCTGCTCGATTTCACCTTTCTGAGCTTTTATGATGTCCTGTGCAAGCTTTCTCATTTCGGGATCTTTACCGTATTTGAGCTCGGTCTCAGCCATTGCTATTGCACCTTCGTGGTGAGCGATCATACCTTTTGCAAAGGCCTTGTCAGGATTGGGCTCATTAACGGCGGCCATCATTTTGTCATGCATGTCTTTCATGCCCGACATATATTCCTGTGACGATGTCGACGAGTGCATATCTGACATTTTCATTTCCGAATGTTCTGCGGAAATGGCTGGCAGGGATAAGATTAATATAACAAACAAGGAGCTTTTGATTTTCATATAATAAATCCTTTTCAGGTAGGTACCGGTTAATTGTAGCTAAGTCAGATAAAAAAGCCCCCTGATGGGGGCAAAAAAGTAGCAACATATCCGGTTAAGGAATAATCTATCAAGGAAAGGGTAAAAGCACGGATACTACAATCGCATTCAGCCTGCATTGATCATGTGGCGGTGCGCTTCGGCCATGGCCTCATGTGGGCCGGACTGACCGTTATTCATGAATTCATGGGCAACCGCTGCTCTTTCATGCTCATCCATCGCTGCGTAAGACGTTGACGAGACGGTCGTGGATACAGTGTTATTTCCCATCATCTTTTGATGACTTTCCACCATTTTCTGGTGCGCATCCGCCGATCCGTTCGTCATGGTTTCATGAGCAATTATGGCCTGTTCATGCTGATCCATACCGTTCATACTGGGGGCGGAACCCTGAATCCCTACATAAGCAGCAGCAGACTGCATCTGGTGAGCAGGAGCCTGTGCATTGTTGACGCGCTCATGGATATTCACGGATTCCGTGGCCCACGCTGACGAAATTAAGCCAAGACCTAACACTGATGCTAAGACGATATTTTTCATTGTAACTCTCCAGTAATTAATTAGTGATGTCCGGGAATGGAGAGCTGCATCTCCCGTTGCATAACAGCAAAGGCTCGGCAGTTCTTATTTCTCCGGAAGTTGGCTGGATATTCATTTCCTGGCGTACTCTGACGCCGGGTATTGATGAAGCAATCCAGCCTTCCTGATAAGTTGCACTAATTATATCGAATGGCTTCTGTTTGCTGCATGACAGGCTAATGACATCTTTGTCATTTAATTCTTTATTCTCAGTGTTGGGGACCCGGAATCATTTTCTCCAGTCTGGGTACGGATAAAATAAAACGCGTCGAGCGTTCATCCGATTCCACATGCACTCTTCCGTGATGTGCTTCCACGATTGACTTCACAATCGCAAGACCGATGCCGCTGCCTTCTCCTTTTCGTTGTCTGGCCGGATCCACCCGATAAAAACGGTCAAAGAGCCTTGATAAATGCTCTTCAGGGATTGGTTTCCCCGGATTTTCAATCACAAGGTCAAAAAAGCTCTCCTGCTCTCTTATTGAGACGGTGATTGCCTGTCCCTCCGGGGTATAACGCAGGGCATTGGATAACAGATTATTAATCGCTCTTCTGAACATTTGTGGATCTCCCTCAACCAGGCAGGGCATCCCGTTAAATTTGAGCGTGATATTGCGTTCTTCGGCCCAGGCTTCGAAAAACTCGAAGACTTTCAAAACTTCCGCTCTAAGGTCAAACATGACCCTGTCAGGTATCAGCTGATTATTATCTGCCTGTGCCAGGAACAGCATATCGCTGACCATTTTGGTCATCCGGTTATATTCTTCAAGACTGGAATAGAGGACATCCTCAAGTTCCCTCTGTGTTCGATCCTGACTCAGTGCGATTTCAGTCTGCGTCACCAGATTGGTGATGGGCGTTCTGATCTCGTGCGCGATATCGGCAGAGAAATTGGCCTGGCGGGTAAAGACATCCTCAATCTTTTCGATCATATGATTGAAGGAGATAACCAGCTGCTCCAGCTCTATGGGAACGCGTGTCGGTTCGAGTCGCGCATCAAGATTCTCAGAGGTGATGTTTTTAATGGCATTGCTGACATTACGAAGCGGCAGATGTCCCTGGCGGACGGCGATTCGAATAATAAGAACAATCAGCAGGCTTATCACGACAGCAATCGCAATCAGATTTTTTTTCAGCGCATCGAGGTAGTGGAGATGGAAATTAATGGAGAGGCCGACCAGCATGACATATTGCTGCTGTTTACCCTGAAATATCACCTGACCAGAGGAAGCGATAATCCTGTATGTTTCCATCTTCATTTCGGACCCGGTATCCATAGGTCTTGCAGGATCCTCCACCGTCCAGAGAAAGACATCCCGTGCGCGGCAATGCTCGCTAAAATCTGCTGTTCTCACGGCCGGTCGTAGTGCTGCCCCCTGCGCTGAACTAAAGAGCACTTCCCCCCTGGGGTTGAGGAGCAAAAGGGCAACGTTGCGGTAGCTGGCAATCGATTCCTTTATTTTACTTACTTTTTTTTCATCCGGAACTGTTGGGGACTGGAGTATACGGCTCAGAGTGGTGCTGATTTGCTGGAGATCGCTGACATCCTGCTCGGCAAAATGATTTTCAACAGAATGCAGCATAAACCAGGTGAAAGCGATAAAAGCCAGTATCGTGGACAGGCTGATAAAAAAGGTCAGCCGCAGAGCGAGTGAAAAAGGGCGCCTGGAAGGTTTGCTATGCATCCGGGACCTCCAGCATATAGCCCACGCCGCGGACTGTCTGGATCAGCTTTGTCCCGTAATCGTTATCTATTTTAGCGCGGAGTCGCTTTACGGCGACATCAATCGCGTTAGTGTCGCTGTCAAAATTCATGTCCCAGACCTGAGAGGCAATCAGGGAGCGGGGAAGAACCTCTCCCTGATGGCGAATGAAAAATTCCAGCAGGCTGAACTCTTTACTGGTGAGCACAATGCGGTTTCCGGCGCGACTGACTTTTCTGGATACGAGATCAATAGAGAGGTCAGCCACCTTAAACTGGCTTTCCGTGATCATCGTGTTTCCCCGCCTCAGAAGAGTTCTCACCCGAGCGAGCAGTTCGGCAAACGCAAAGGGTTTAACCAGATAATCGTCCGCACCCAGCTCCAGTCCTTTGACCCTGTGTTCGATCGTGCCCAGGGCCGTCAGCAGTAAGACCGGCATACCCTTTCCGGCAGTGCGGAGCATGCGGATGATATCCCAGCCGTTCACATCAGGCAGCATGATATCCAGAATGACTAAATCATACTCCGCGGTCATGGCGAGATGATATCCGGTAAGACCATTATCAGCGTGATCCACTACGAACCCTGCTTCTGTAAGCCCTTTGCTGAGATATTCACCTGTTTTAATTTCGTCTTCGACGATCAATATTTTCATCTTGCTCCCCGGCTGGCTGCTAATGTCATTCTATTGCGCCCACGATCGTTATCAACGGATTACAGCAAAAATGACAACATTGTCATTATCCTGTCACCCGGCAAACAGAGAGCGTTCGGTAAAGTATCCCTATCAATAATCTGGACTTCATTTGAACCATTTATCAGGTCTGCCTGGACGAGAAGCGTTATGTTCAAATTAAAATTACTCAGCATCAGCACGATATTCATCCTGGCCGGTTGTGTCTCTCTGGCACCTGAATATCAGCGCCCGGCAGCACCGATACCCCAGCAGTTTTCACTGTCCCGAAACAGCCTGACGCCAGCTGTGAATGGTTATCAGGATACGGGCTGGCGTAACTTTTTTGTCGATCCCCAGGTTACACGGTTGATTACTGAAGCTCTGAACAATAACCGTGATTTGAGGATGGCTGCTCTGAAGGTTGAAGAGGCCCGGGCCCAGTTCAACGTCACGGATGCAGATCGTTATCCCCAGTTGAATGCCTCATCCGGGATCACATACAGCGGTGGTCTGAAAGGCGACAAGCCGACCACACAAGAGTACGACGCGGGTCTGGAGCTCAGCTATGAGCTCGATTTTTTCGGCAAACTTAAGAACATGAGTGACGCTGATCGCCAGAACTACTTTGCCAGCGAAGAAGCCCGTCGGGCCGTACACATTCTGCTTGTCTCCAACGTTTCACAGAGCTATTTCAGCCAGCAACTGGCGTACGAACAACTCCGTATTGCGCGGGAAACGCTGAAAAATTATGAACAGTCTTATGCTTTCGTTGAGCAACAGCTGGTGACCGGGAGTACGAACGTTTTGGCACTTGAACAGGCCAGAGGACAAATCGAAAGTACCCGCGCCGAAATAGCCAAACGAGAAGGCGATCTGGCTCAGGCAAACAATGCCCTGCAACTGGTGCTGGGAACATACCGCACACCGCCGTCAGAAAAAGGGATGAAAGGCGGGGAGATCGCCCCAGTAAAATTGCCACCAAATCTGTCGTCACAAATTTTGCTGCAGCGTCCGGATATTATGGAAGCGGAATACCAGCTGAAAGCGGCTGATGCCAATATTGGCGCAGCGCGAGCGGCCTTTTTCCCGTCCATTACCCTGACAAGTGGTCTTTCCACAAGCAGTACGGAGCTGTCCAGCCTCTTTACGTCAGGAAGTGGAATGTGGAATTTTATTCCTAA
>NZ_JADCKW010000032.1:6933-39400 GCF_014982155.1 Enterobacter cloacae complex sp. P16RS2
AGCTGGCTGAAATTCGCCAGAAACAGTCGGTGATTAATTACGAACAGAAAATTCAGTCAGCCTTTAAGGATGTTTCCGACACGCTTGCGCTGCGGTATAGCCTTAGCCAGCAACTTGAGGCACAGCAGCGTTATCTTGATTCACTTCAGATAACCCTCCAGCGTGCCAGAGGATTATATGCAAGTGGTGCTGTCAGTTACATTGAAGTACTGGATGCAGAGCGTTCCCTGTTCACGACGCAGCAAACCATCCTCGACCTTACCTATTCCCGACAGGTTAACGAAATTAATCTGTTCACTGCACTGGGTGGCGGTTGGGTAGAGTAAATTATATTCAACATATCAGGAAATTTAAAATGCGTAACTCACTTAAAGCTGTTTTATTTGGTGCTCTCTCTGTCATGTTTTCTGCCGGTCTTCATGCTGAAACACATCAGCATGGTGATATGAATGCTGCCAGTGATGCTTCGGCACAGCAGGTGATCAAGGGCACCGGTGTCGTTAAAGACATTGATATGAATAGTAAAAAGATCACCATTTCACATGAAGCAATTCCTGCGGTGGGCTGGCCTGCAATGACTATGCGCTTTACTTTTGTTAATGCAGACGATGCTATTAATGCCCTGAAAACAGGCAACCAAGTCGATTTCTCGTTTATTCAGCAAGGCAATATCTCCTTACTCAAAAGCATTAACGTGACGAAATCCTGATTGACATCCGGAGCGATTACATCCAGTACGCCTGAACATTCATTAAGAGATTTCTGTGAATGAATAATCGGGCGCATATGCCAGGTGTTTTGATTTTTCAGCGAGAAATTGTATGGCTTCTTTAAAGATAAAATATGCTGCAATAATTATCAGCAGCCTCATAGCAGGAGGGCTGATATCGGTTACTGCCTGGCAGTTTGTAAACTCATCACAAAAAACAGTACAAACAGAACAAAAGGCACCGGAGAAAAAGGTACTTTTCTGGTATGACCCGATGAAACCGGATACCAAATTTGATAAACCCGGAAAATCTCCCTTTATGGATATGGACCTGGTGCCAAAATATGCTGATGAAAGCGACGAGAAAAGCAATGGCGGGATCCGTATAGACCCAACGCAGGTTCAGAACCTGGGATTAAAAACGCAAAAAGTCACGCGCGGAATGCTGAATTATTCTCAGACGATCCCGGCGAATGTTAGTTACAACGAGTATCAGTTTGTCATTGTGCAGGCGCGCTCTGACGGTTTTGTCGAAAAAGTGTATCCACTGACGATTGGCGATCATGTGAAGAAAGGCACTCCGCTTATCGATATCACCATTCCTGAATGGGTTGAGGCACAAAGTGAATTCCTGCTGTTATCCGGTACAGGCGGTACGCCAACCCAGATAAAAGGGGTTCTGGAACGGCTTCGTCTGGCCGGTATGCCGGAAGAGGATATTCAAAGGCTGCGTTCAACCCGCACCATCCAGACCCGTTTCACCATTAAAGCACCTATTGATGGTGTAATTACTGCATTTGACCTGCGAACCGGCATGAATATTTCGAAAGATAAGGTGGTGGCTCAGATTCAGGGGATGGACCCGGTCTGGATCAGCGCTGCAGTGCCAGAATCTATCGCCTATCTGCTGAAAGATACGTCGCAGTTTGAAATTTCGGTACCGGCTTATCCGGATAAAACATTCCATGTCGAAAAATGGAACATTCTTCCCAGCGTGGATCAGACAACCCGTACGCTTCAGGTCCGTCTCCAGGTTTCTAATAAGGATGAGTTTCTCAAGCCGGGCATGAATGCCTACCTGAAACTAAATACCAAGAGCCAGGAGATGCTGCTGATACCAAGCCAGGCCGTTATCGATACCGGCAAGGAACAGCGCGTGATTACTGTTGATGATGAAGGCAAGTTTGTGCCGAAACAGATCCACGTTCTGCATGAATCACAGCAACAGTCCGGCATCGGCTCCGGTCTGAATGAAGGTGATACTGTGGTGGTCAGTGGCCTGTTCCTCATTGACTCCGAAGCCAATATTACGGGCGCCCTGGAACGTATGCGTCACCCTGAAAAAACAGAAAGCAGCATGCCAGCAATGTCTGACCAGCCTGTAACCATGCATTCAGGGCACTGAGGAGACGACGATGATTGAATGGATTATCCGGCGCTCTGTCGCCAACCGTTTCCTGGTCATGATGGGGGCCCTGTTTCTCAGCATCTGGGGTACATGGACGATTATTAACACGCCGGTCGATGCCTTGCCTGACCTGTCAGATGTGCAGGTTATTATTAAAACCAGCTATCCCGGCCAGGCCCCGCAGATTGTAGAAAACCAGGTCACCTATCCACTTACCACCACCATGCTGTCCGTACCTGGCGCAAAAACCGTGCGTGGTTTTTCACAGTTCGGGGATTCGTATGTGTATGTCATTTTTGAAGACGGCACCGATCTGTACTGGGCCCGTTCCCGCGTGCTGGAATATCTGAATCAGGTTCAGGGAAAACTGCCCGCCGGTGTGAGTTCTGAAATCGGTCCGGATGCCACGGGTGTGGGCTGGATTTTTGAATATGCCCTTGTCGATCGCAGCGGAAAACACGACCTTTCAGAACTGCGTTCTCTGCAGGACTGGTTCCTGAAATTTGAGCTGAAAACCATCCCGAACGTGGCTGAAGTAGCCTCGGTTGGCGGCGTGGTGAAGCAGTACCAGATTCAGGTGAACCCGTTAAAACTGTCCCAGTATGGTATCAGCCTGCCCGAAGTGAAACAGGCCCTTGAATCGTCTAACCAGGAAGCCGGTGGCTCGTCCGTTGAAATTGCGGAAGCGGAGTATATGGTCCGTGCCAGCGGTTATCTTCAGAGCATTGATGATTTCAATAACATTGTCCTTAAAACCGGCGAGAACGGCGTGCCGGTTTATCTGCGGGATGTTGCCCGCGTGCAGACTGGGCCGGAAATGCGTCGTGGCATTGCAGAACTTAACGGCCAGGGGGAAGTTGCTGGCGGCGTGGTGATCCTGCGGTCGGGTAAAAATGCGCGCGACGTTATCACTGCGGTCAAGGATAAACTGGACACGCTGAAGGCCAGCCTGCCGGAAGGCGTTGAAATCGTGACCACCTACGATCGCAGCCAGTTAATCGACCGGGCCATTGATAACCTCAGCTACAAACTCCTGGAAGAGTTTATCGTGGTGGCCATCGTCTGTGCCCTGTTCCTGTGGCACGTACGTTCAGCCCTGGTGGCAATTATCTCTCTGCCGCTTGGCCTGTGTATCGCCTTTATCGTTATGCACTTCCAGGGGCTGAACGCCAATATTATGTCACTGGGAGGGATAGCGATTGCCGTCGGAGCGATGGTGGATGCCGCCATTGTGATGATTGAAAATGCGCATAAACGGCTTGAAGAGTGGGATCATCAGCATCCGGGTGAGCAGATTGACAACGCAACCCGCTGGAAGGTCATTACCAACGCCTCCGTGGAAGTGGGACCTGCACTGTTTATCAGCCTGCTGATCATCACCCTGTCCTTTATTCCTATCTTTACCCTGGAAGGTCAGGAAGGACGTCTGTTTGGCCCGCTGGCATTCACGAAAACTTACTCCATGGCGGGCGCGGCCGCGCTGGCCATCATCGTCATTCCGATTTTGATGGGGTTCTGGATCCGGGGGAAAATTCCTGCCGAGACCAGTAACCCCCTGAACCGGGTGCTGATCAAAGCGTATCATCCATTGCTATTGCGGGTACTCCACTGGCCAAAAACAACCCTGCTGGTTGCGGCCTTGTCCATTTTCACCGTTATCTGGCCGCTGAGTCAGGTGGGCGGTGAGTTTCTGCCGAAGATCAATGAGGGCGACCTGCTGTATATGCCGTCAACATTGCCAGGCGTCTCTCCGGCAGAAGCTGCAGCGCTCCTGCAGACGACGGACAAGTTAATCAAAAGCGTTCCTGAAGTGGCCTCTGTATTTGGCAAGACCGGTAAAGCAGAGACTGCGACGGATTCCGCGCCGCTCGAAATGGTTGAAACCACGATCCAACTGAAGCCTGAAGATCAGTGGCGTCCAGGCATGACGATTGACAAGATTATTGAAGAACTCGACAGGACCGTCCGTTTACCGGGTCTGGCAAACCTCTGGGTGCCGCCAATCCGTAACCGTATTGATATGCTCTCAACCGGAATTAAAAGCCCGATAGGTATCAAAGTGTCCGGGACTGTTCTGTCGGATATCGATGCGACTGCGCAGAGTATCGAGGCGGTAGCCAAAACCGTGCCGGGCGTGGTATCTGCCCTGGCTGAGCGACTTGAGGGCGGGCGCTATATCGATATCGATATCAACCGGGAAAAAGCCTCCCGCTACGGAATGACGGTGGGCGATGTTCAGCTGTTCGTCTCATCAGCCATCGGCGGCGCGACGGTAGGGGAAACGGTTGAAGGTGTGGCCCGGTACCCGATTAATATCCGCTATCCGCAGGATTACCGGAACAGTCCAAATGCGTTGAAACAAATGCCGATCCTGACCCCGATGAAGCAGCAGATTACGCTGGGCGACGTCGCGGATATTAAGGTTGTTTCAGGGCCGACTATGCTGAAAACGGAAAATGCCCGTCCAGCCAGCTGGATTTACATTGACGCGCGCGGCAGGGATATGGTGTCGGTGGTTAATGACATTAAAACGGCGATCGGTCAGAAAGTGAAACTGAGACCGGGTACCAGCGTGTCATTCTCCGGACAGTTTGAACTGCTTGAGCATGCCAACAAGAAACTGAAGCTGATGGTGCCGATGACGGTGATGATCATCTTCATCCTGTTGTATCTGGCATTCCGCCGGGTTGATGAAGCCCTGCTGATCCTGATGAGCCTGCCGTTCGCCCTGGTTGGCGGGATATGGTTCCTGTACTGGCAGGGCTTCCATATGTCTGTTGCAACCGGAACCGGGTTTATCGCCCTGGCCGGGGTGGCAGCAGAGTTTGGCGTGGTCATGCTGATGTATCTGCGTCATGCCATTGAAGCGCACCCGGAATTGTCCCGTAAAGAGACGTTCACACCGGAGGGTCTTGATGAAGCCCTCTATCATGGTGCCGTATTGCGTGTCCGGCCGAAAGCCATGACCGTGGCGGTGATCATTGCGGGTCTGCTGCCAATACTCTGGGGAACCGGTGCAGGTTCAGAAGTCATGAGCCGTATCGCGGCACCCATGATTGGTGGGATGATCACGGCTCCGCTGCTGTCCCTGTTCATTATTCCTGCCGCCTACAAATTAATCTGGCTGCGCAGACATAAAAAAAGCGTGTCCTGAACCTGAAGGGGCACCCCCTGTGGGTGTCCTTCTGTACTGATTCACCCTGACGTCAGGGTTTATATCGATAATATACAGAGGTGAGTATGAAAAAAGTGGTTCTCATGGCGCTGGCTCTCGGCCTTTCACTTCCCGCGATGGCGAGTGAAAAAGTGATTGATATGTACAAATCTGAAAACTGTGGCTGCTGTTCCCTGTGGGGCAAGGCGATGGAAAAAGACGGGTTTGAAGTACGAACTCACGTAATGAATGATCAGGCGCTGTCAGCCCTGAAAGAAAAGCATGCTATTCCTGCAGGACTACGAAGTTGTCATACCGCGGTTGCCGGTAATTTGATCATTGAAGGCCATGTGCCTGCGACAACGATACATAAGGCAATGCAGTCTGGTTCGGGTATATACGGTCTCGCCACTCCCGGTATGCCAGCAGGAAGTCCTGGAATGGAGATGGGAGCCCGAAAAGAGGCTTACGATGTTATCGCATTCTCACCGGATGGAAGTAAAAAAGTCTTCCAGCGAATCGAATAGTCAGCGGAACGGCTGATAACGAGACGCCGGCAGCAGGCACTCCTGTTCCGGCGACATTCGTGGTAATCGCATCCATGACATACCCTGAAGACAGAAGATGCTTCAGGTATGCATAAGGAGAGTTACTGTGAAAAATGACAATGCAGTGCAACACAACAACCAGACTGCTTCTGAGCAGACATTATCCCCGGACGAGAGTCACGTATTGCATAAGGTGAGAGATCCCGTGTGCGGGATGACCATCCTGCCCGACAGGGCGCACAGCAGCATTCGATACCAGGACCATCAGTTTTATTTCTGCTCCGCCAGCTGTGAGAGCAAATTTAAAGCCCATCCTGATCGTTATCTTACCGAAGATGCCAGTGAACATTCCCATCACCGTCACCACGATCATCACGAAGTCAGCCCTGATCAGATAAAACAGCCTCATCACCAGGCGGAGAAAGTGAATTCTGAAGGTGTGTGGACATGTCCGATGCACCCGGAGATACGCCGTAGTGGTCCCGGAAGCTGTCCTGTCTGTGGAATGGCACTGGAGCCGCTCGTAGCTACGGCATCCACGGGGCCGAGTGATGAACTTCGCGACATGACAAGACGCTTCTGGCTGGGGTTGTTGCTGGCGTTTCCGGTTCTGGTACTCGAAATGGGATCTCATCTGTTTCCCGCCTTGAGGGATACAGTACCGCCACAGTACAACACATGGCTGCAGCTGCTTCTGGCCTCTCCTGTCGTGTTGTGGTGTGGCTGGCCATTCTTCGCCCGGGCCGGAATGTCGTTACGTAACCGCTCCCTGAATATGTTTACCCTTGTTGCAATGGGAACCGGCGTAGCCTGGGTTTACAGCGTCATTGCAACCGTCTTCCCCTCCTGGTTTCCTGCATCGTTCAGAAACATGGATGGCCTGGTGGCCGTTTATTTTGAAGCCGCAGCAGTCATTACGGTGCTTGTTCTTCTGGGACAGGTTCTTGAGCTGCGGGCACGGGAACAAACCTCAGGTGCCATTACTGCGCTTCTGAACCTTGCCCCCAAAACCGCCAGGCGGCTGGATCTTGACGGTCATGAAACGGATATTAATGCGGAAGATGTTCTGCCTGGCGATAAGCTCCGCATCAGACCTGGAGAGAGTATTCCGGTCGATGGTATCGTGATCGAAGGCAAAACAACCGTTGATGAATCGATGGTGACCGGGGAATCTATGCCGGTTACAAAAACGGAAGGTGATCCTGTCATCGGGGGGACGATTAATCAGACAGGTAGTCTTATCATCCGTGCAGAGAAAGTCGGTGATGAAACGATGCTCTCACGAATTGTTCAGATGGTCGCTGATGCACAGCGTTCGCGTGCCCCCATCCAGAGAATGGCTGACAGCGTATCAGGCTGGTTTGTTCCTCTGGTGATACTTATCGCGGTTGTTGCTTTCGTTATCTGGTCTGTCTGGGGGCCAGAGCCCAGGATGGCGCACGGTCTGATTGCGGCTGTATCGGTCCTGATTATTGCCTGTCCCTGTGCGCTGGGGCTGGCCACGCCGATGTCGATAATGGTGGGGGTGGGAAAAGGAGCCCAGGCCGGGGTATTAATCAAGAATGCCGAAGCCCTGGAGCGTCTTGAAAAAGTAGACACACTGGTTGTAGATAAAACAGGCACGCTCACGGAAGGTGCGCCTTCGGTGACAGGGATTATCAGTCTCAATCCGGGAGGCGAAACATCTCTTCTACGTTTAACGGCCGCAGTGGAAAAAGGCTCGCAGCATCCGCTGGGTGTGGCAGTAGTTAAAGCAGCACAGGAAAAGGGGATCGCGATACCGTCGGTCAGTAATTTCAATGCTCCGTCGGGTAAAGGCGTCTCAGGCGATGTTGAAGGTCAACGGGTTGTTATTGGTAATGAACTGGCTATGCAGGAAAACAGTATCGTTATTGATAATGAAAAGGCCGTTGCGGATACGTTGCGGATGGAAGGCGCTACCGTTATCTATGTGGCGACAGACGGGCACCTTGCAGGCCTGATAGCTATCTCGGATCCTGTGAAAGCAACCACACCGGATGCGCTTAAAGCGTTACGTCAGGCGGGGATACGCATTGTTATGCTCACCGGGGATAACCAACTTACTGCTGAAGCAGTCGCACGGAAACTGGGAATAGATGAGGTTGAAGCCGGAGTTCTGCCTGACGGAAAAAAAGCAGTGATAACCCGACTGAAAGAGTCTGGTCATGTGGTTGCAATGGCGGGGGACGGTGTAAATGATGCCCCGGCACTTGCTGCGGCTGACGTGGGCATAGCCATGGGAACGGGTACTGATGTCGCAATTGAAAGCGCCGGAATCACCCTTCTCAAAGGCGATTTGATGATACTGAACAGGGCCCGTCATCTGTCAGAGATCACCATGAAAAATATCCGGCAGAATCTGTTTTTTGCATTCATCTACAACGCACTTGGCGTGCCTGTGGCAGCAGGTCTGCTTTACCCTCTTTATGGAATTCTACTGTCGCCGGTTATTGCGGCGGCGGCCATGGCTCTTTCCTCCGTCAGCGTCATTCTAAATGCGTTGCGTCTGAAAAGTGTCAGGCTCGGGAAATAACCCTGAATGAAGGCTCTGTTACGAACAGAAGGAGTCCAGAATGAAAAGTACAACTTATGCTCTTATTGCAGTCGTCGCGATCGCGGCATTTGCTCTCCTGCGCGAACACTGGTCACATGTGGCAGGTTACTGGCCATATCTGTTGTTGCTGGTCTGCCCGCTTATGCATCTTTTCCACGGGCATGGAGGGCATGGAGATCACCAACATCACGATGGTGGGAACGATAAAAAAAATTAATTCGGCAAACGGGGCCGCGTCGCGGTCCCGTTATCAGTCCAGGTATCGTTCGTAGTCTCTGGCATGCGCAAAGGCATGCTGTTCGAGTTTGTTATCAGCGGGTGCCGCTCCCCGGAACGCCAGTGAGTTAACAGGATTGTTATTGATGACCAGCTCGTAATGCAGATGAGGACCGGATGAACGTCCGCTGTTACCGGATAACGCAATAGCGCCTCCCCGGGTAACCCTGGCCCCTTTAGTAACGAGTATTTTATTGAGGTGGAGATAGCGAGTTTTAACACCGGCTTTTCCCGTTACTTCAACAAAATATCCCATGGTACTGTTGTATTCGGCCCGGGTGATTTTTCCGTCGATGACGCTGACTATTTTCGTGTTCATAGGCATGGAATAATCAATGCCATTATGGGGACTCACTTTTCCCGATACCGGGTTAAGTCTTGCAGGATTGAAAGGCGAACTGAGTCTTGCTGTGGCCGGTAACGGATAATCGAGACTGCTTTTCCCGGAAGTATCGGAAAGGTTATAGAACTTTTTGTCTGATATACGATACGCCGTGTAATTAAATGAACCGGACGTAAATTTATAGGCCACTACACGTGATTTTCCCGCTTTCTTTTGCAGTACGAGTTTCAATGATTCATTTTTTTTCAAATGCCGAAGATCAAACCGGGAAGGCAAAGAGCGCTGAAGGGTAGCGATCTCGTTCGATTCCAGCCCCGAGCGGGTGGCTGAAAGGTAGGCATTTTCTTTTACGACATCGGTAGAATACATTTACTGGAATTCGCCGTTAGCATGAACACTGCGGCGTATGCTAGGGGTTTTCAGGAGGCGTGTCATCTGTCAGTTAATCGGGAGCACCGTTGATGTTCGGCATTTTTGTAACATATCTTGTTTCCCGTTTGCTCCTGAAGCTCTGGGAACTGTATGACCAGCCCGACGTAAATGATTAACGGGACTGAAACAGGTTACGGCAGAGCAATATGGTGCTCATGTCCTTCTACGTAACCCGTCAATGAAGCCCTGCTGCGCACCTCACGTTCAGCACTAACCCGCCTGCGGCTACTTGGACGAATACAGTCCGCGAAGCTTTCTTGCCTGCGTCTGATGAGCTTCCGCACCGGCATTATTGACCTGCTCATGCACGAGGGCGGCTTTCTCTCCGGAATTCAGTTCGTTAAAAGAAGAAGATGAGGTCTTTGAATTTGCATCACTGCCGGACAGCATTTTTTTATGTTCCTCAATCATTTTCTGATGTACATAGGACGCGCTGTTGTTCATAAATGAATGAGCAACAATGGCCCTTTCATGTTCATTCATTTCAGAGAATGAGGGCGTGTTGTTTTTATTAATCCTGTCCGGCAAGTTTTCATGCGTCGATGAATTTACATGACTGACTGCTGAGGCATTATTAACGAATCGGTGTGCTTCATGGGCAATATCACTGGACTGAGCAAAAGCCGCCCCACAAAATAAAGCTGTAAACGCAGTGGTTGTAATTAATGCATTCATGTGTAATTACCTTCTTAGGTACATAAAGATGTCATCACGATCATATATAAAAATAATCAACCTGTGGGGAAGATGACATAAATGTAATACAGCTACGTACATTACACGATTGTAATGAATTTGTTTCTTGAGGTGTGTTAGCTTCATTTCATTGTAAGAGGGTGAACCAGAAATTTAATTTAAATCGGTCCTCGAATTTTGTCAGTAACCATACTTTAAATAAGGGAACGCGCATGCTGTTGAAAACGTCTCGACGAACTTTCCTGAAGGGGTTAACCCTCTCTGGCGTAGCCGGAAGTCTTGGCGTATGGAGTTTCAATGCGCGTTCCAGTCTGAGCCTGCCAGTTGCCGCATCCCAGCAGGGTACTCAGTTTGACCTGACCATTGGTGAAACGGCAGTCAATATTACGGGCAGTGAGCGTCAGGCCAAAACAATCAATGGAGGCCTGCCGGGACCCGTTCTTCGCTGGAAAGAAGGTGACACTATTACCCTGAAGGTCAAAAACCGTCTTAATGAACAAACGTCCATTCACTGGCACGGCATTATTCTTCCGGCCAATATGGATGGTGTTCCGGGGCTGAGTTTTATGGGTATCGAACCTGATGATACCTACGTTTACACCTTTAAGGTTAAGCAGAACGGGACATACTGGTACCACAGCCATTCCGGTCTGCAGGAACAGGAGGGGGTATACGGTGCCATTATCATCGATTCCAGGGAGCCAGAGCCGTTTGCTTACGATCGTGAGCACGTGGTTATGTTGTCTGACTGGACCGATGAAAATCCTCACAGCCTGCTGAAAAAATTAAAAAAACAGTCGGATTACTACAATTTCAATAAACCAACCGTTGGCTCTTTTTTCCGCGACGTGAATACCAGGGGGCTGTCAGCCACCATTGCCGACCGGAAAATGTGGGCTGAAATGAAAATGAATCCGACTGACCTCGCGGATGTCAGTGGCTACACCTACACCTATCTCATGAACGGGCAGGCCCCGCTGAAAAACTGGACCGGACTGTTCCGTCCCGGTGAAAAGATACGCTTACGGTTTATCAACGGCTCGGCAATGACCTATTTCGATATCCGCATCCCCGGGCTGAAAATGACGGTCGTGGCTGCAGATGGCCAGTATGTAAACCCGGTTACCGTTGACGAATTCAGGATTGCCGTAGCCGAAACCTATGATGTCATTGTGGAGCCTCAGGGTGAGGCCTATACCATCTTCGCACAATCCATGGACAGGACCGGTTACGCTCGGGGGACACTGGCCACGAGAGAGGGGTTAAGTGCTGCCGTTCCCGCCCTCGATCCCCGTCCTCTGTTGACCATGGAAGATATGGGTATGGGAGGAATGGGACATGATATGGCAGGAATGGACCACAGCCAGATGGGAGGCATGGATAACAGCGGAGAGATGATGTCTATGGACGGTGCTGACCTTCCGGATAGCGGGACATCCTCCGCGCCCATGGATCACAGCAGCATGGCTGGTATGGATCATTCACAGATGGCCGGAATGCCGGGTATGCAAAGTCACCCTGCGTCAGAAACGGATAACCCACTGGTTGATATGCAGGCGATGAGCGCCTCACCGAAATTAAATGATCCGGGTATTGGTCTTCGAAATAACGGAAGAAAGGTTCTTACGTACGCGGATTTGAAAAGCCGCTTTGAGGATCCTGACGGTCGTGAACCCGGGCGAACTATAGAGCTGCATTTAACCGGGCACATGGAAAAGTTCGCCTGGTCATTTAACGGAATCAAGTTTTCAGATGCCGCACCGGTGCTGCTGAAATACGGTGAGCGACTCAGGATCACGCTGGTCAACGATACCATGATGACTCACCCAATTCACCTGCATGGTATGTGGAGCGATCTTGAAGATGAAAACGGTAATTTCATGGTTCGTAAACACACAATAGATGTTCCCCCTGGTACAAAACGCAGTTACAGAGTGACAGCAGATGCGCTTGGCCGCTGGGCGTATCACTGCCATTTGCTCTATCACATGGAAATGGGAATGTTTCGTGAAGTCCGGGTGGAGGAATGATGCGAATGAAGAGAAGTTTTAAGGCCATACCTGTTCTGATCGCCGGTTTGTTTACCTCACAGCTTTCGATTGCGGCGGGCTCCGTCTCTGCAGAGCCCCACGTCGGGCACGACATGTCTTCCATGCAGATGCCAGCAGATGAGAATTTCACTGAGATGACGTCCATGGAGCCCATTGTAACTGAGAGCAGAACGCCAATTCCGCCTGTTACCGATGCCGACCGGAAGGCTGCATTCGGCAATTTACAGGGGCATGCGATTCACGACAGTGCAATTAATTATCTGGTTCTGCTGGATCAGCTGGAATGGCAACGGTCAGATAACACCAACAATTTCAGCTGGAGTGTTAACAGCTGGATTGGCGGCGACACAGACCGGCTTTGGCTAAAGAGTGAAGGTGAACGAAGCGGGGGAAAAACAGAGACGGCAGAAGCCCAGTTACTCTGGGGGCATGCGGTTGGCCCCTGGTGGGATTTGGTTACGGGTGTCAGGCAGGATTTCAGACCTGCGTCTGCCCAGACCTGGGCTGCTGTCGGTTTTCAGGGGCTCGCTCTCTATAATTTTGAGTCTGAAATTACGGGTTTTGTCAGTAATGGTGGAAAAGCAGCCCTCCGTCTCGGGGGAGAATACGACGTTTTACTGACAAACCGACTCATACTCCAGCCATCCTATGAGGTAAATCTCTACAGTCAGGATGATGAATCGCGGGGGCGTGGCAGGGGATTAGCTGACACAGATCTGGGCCTTCGGCTTCGCTATGAAATACGCCGCGAGTTTGCACCCTATATAGGCGTCTCCTGGAATCAGCTTTACGGGAAAACGTCCGATATAGCGAAAAGAGAGGATGAGAAAGACCATCAGATAGTATTCCTGGCGGGAGCCAGAATCTGGTTTTAATACGTTGACTTAAAACACTAAACTAAACAGGTAAATAACATGTCGATTTTAAATAAAGCCATTATTACAGGTGGCCTGGTTATGGGCGTCGCTTTTTCTGCCATGGCCCATCCGGAATTAAAAAGCTCTGTTCCTCAGGCAGATTCAGCCGTAGCGGCCCCGGAAAAGATTCAGCTTAATTTCTCGGAAAATCTGACCGTGAAATTCTCAGGTGCAAAATTAACGATGACGGGTATGAAAGGCATGTCATCACATTCTCCGATGCCGGTCGCGGCAAAAGTGGCACCAGGTGCTGACCCTAAATCGATGGTCATTATTCCGCGAGAGCCTTTACCCGCTGGCACTTATCGTGTTGATTGGCGCGCGGTTTCTTCAGATACGCACCCTATTACCGGTAATTATACCTTTACAGTGAAGTAATATTATGAACGACCTGATTATGATTGTTATTCGTTTTCTTCTTTATCTTGATTTGATGGTGATATTTGGATTGCCATTTTTTCAGATATACGGAATAAGCGGTGTCAGACATGAAACCTATAACCTGACTAATTTCAGGTCGTTTATAACCTTTGCTGTTGTTGCAGGCATCATTCTTACTGGCATTAATATGCTCCTGGTATCTAATGCCATGAGCGGAGTAACTGACCTCAGAGAATTATCCATCCATATTATCGAGATGGTTATAGAAGAAACGGATGTAGGTATTAGCTGGATTGTCAGGCTCTGTGCCCTGTTTACCACACTCGGTGCTTTGTTCCTTTACACTAATAAGAGAGTATTGTCCTGCCTGCTGATGACGATGAGTGGGGGCGTGGCGCTGGCCACACTTGCCTGGGGAGGACACGCCGTCATGCATGACGGTCTGCATTACTATCTCCATTTACTGAGCGATCTGACTCATCTCGGCGCTGCAGGTGCCTGGACAGGTGCTCTGGTTGCATTTGCTATCCTGCTGATGCGCAGAAACGCGCATAACGCACAGAGCGTCATTGTGATATCTGATTCCTTAGCAAAATTTGCCACGGCAGGTACGGTGATTGTTGTAGCCCTGATCCTGAGTGCGCTGGTCAACTATCTGTATATTGCTGAGGGTAATTTAACCCCCTTATTCAACAGCTCATGGGGGGGGATATTGCTTGCTAAGACGGCTCTGTTTGTTCTGATGCTTCTTCTGGCTGCAGCAAACAGGTTTCACCTGGGTCCCCGGCTTGAAGTTATGGTCAGGGAAGGGAATTATGATCGCAGTGTTGCCCTGATGCGAAACAGCATCCTGACAGAATTCGTTGTTGCGATTATCATTCTGGGCGCCGTAGCGTGGCTCGGAATGCTTGCTCCGTCTCAGGTCAGCTAGGGGACAGCCAAAGCTCATGCGTGAGATTTTTACTTTCATATCAGCGAGTTGACCATGCAGCGTATTTTAATCGTTGAAGACGAACAAAAAACAGGTCGTTACCTGCAGCAGGGACTGGCTGAGGAAGGCTATCAGGCCGATCTCTTTAATAATGGCCGCGATGGTCTCGGGGCCGCGTCGAAGGGACAGTATGATTTGATAATACTGGACGTGATGCTGCCTTTCCTCGACGGGTGGCAAATCATCAGCGCACTGAGGGAGTCCGGGCACGAAGAACCGGTCCTGTTTTTAACCGCAAAGGACAATGTGCGGGACAAAGTGAAAGGACTGGAGCTTGGTGCAGATGACTACCTGATTAAGCCCTTCGATTTTACGGAGTTGGTTGCACGTGTAAGAACCTTACTGCGCCGGGCACGCTCGCAGGCCGCAACGGTTTGCACCATCGCCGATATGACCGTTGATATGGTGCGCCGGACCGTGATCCGTTCGGGGAAGAAGATCCATCTCACCGGTAAAGAATACGTTCTGCTTGAGTTGCTGCTGCAACGCACCGGAGAAGTGTTACCCAGGAGTCTTATCTCGTCCCTGGTCTGGAATATGAACTTTGACAGTGATACGAATGTGATTGATGTCGCCGTGAGACGTCTGAGAAGTAAAATTGATGATGACTTTGAACCAAAACTGATCCATACCGTTCGCGGTGCCGGATATGTCCTGGAGATCAGAGAAGAGTGAGGTTCAAAATTTCCCTGACCACACGCCTGAGCCTGATTTTTTCTGCAGTGATGCTTACGGTATGGTGGTTATCTAGTTTTATATTGATTAGCACACTTAATGGCTACTTCGATAATCAGGACCGTGATTTTCTGACAGGTAAACTTCAGCTCACCGAAGAGTTTCTTAAGACAGAAACGTTCCAGAACAAGACGGATATAAAATCATTAACTGAAAAAATAAATGATGCGATGGTGGGGCACAATGGTTTATTCATTTCTATAAAAAATATGGAAAATGAAAAAATCGTGGAGCTGTACGCTAAAAACTCTGTTGTCCCTGCGATCCTGCTGAATAAGTCGGGTGATGTTCTCGACTATATGATCCAGACTGAAGAAAATAATACCGTGTATCGCAGTATCTCGCGGCGGGTTGCTGTGGCTCCGGAACAGGGTAGAAGCAAACATTTCATCATTACGGTTGCCACGGATACCGGGTATCACACCCTGTTTATGGATAAGCTCAGTACCTGGCTGTTCTGGTTCAATATCGGTCTGGTCTTTATTTCTATTTTTCTGGGATGGCTGACAACACGTATTGGTCTGAAACCATTACGGGAAATGACCAGTCTTGCATCTTCCATGACAGTGGATAGCCTGGACCAGCGTCTCAATCCCGATCTGGCACCGCCGGAAATCTCTGAGACCATGCAGGAATTTAATAATATGTTCGATCGTCTGGAGGGATCATTCCGGAAACTCTCAGATTTCTCTTCTGATATCGCGCATGAGTTGCGTACACCGGTCAGTAATCTGATGATGCAGACGCAGTTTGCACTGGCTAAGGAAAGGGATGTATCGCATTACCGCGAAATTTTATTCGCGAACCTGGAAGAACTGAAAAGATTGTCACGAATGACCAGTGACATGCTTTTTCTGGCGCGTTCAGAACATGGTCTGCTGCAGCTGGATAAACATGACGTGGATCTGGCAGCCGAGTTAAACGAATTACGTGAGCTGTTCGAGCCTCTGGCAGACGAGACAGGAAAGACACTCACGGTTGAAGGTGAAGGGGTTGTTGCCGGAGACAGCGACATGTTGCGACGTGCTTTCAGTAACCTGCTTTCAAATGCAATCAAGTATTCTCCCGATAACACATGTATTGCGATACGCCTTGAGAGTGGCAGTGACTGTATGAACGTGCTGATTACGAATGTGATGTCTGGCTCAGCTCCCGCCAATCTTGAACGTTTGTTTGACCGCTTCTATCGCGCAGATTCATCACGGGTCCACAACACAGAAGGTGCGGGGCTGGGGTTATCGATAACGAGGTCAATCATTCTCGCTCACGGTGGCGAATTGTCAGTAGTACAGCGGGGGCGGGAAATTGTGTTCAAAGTGCGCCTGTTAAAGGATTAATACCGTGATTCAGGAGAAACCTGGAAGGTGACAAAATTGTCATCATTCAGTCACGCGATAAACAGAGGCAGTTTTTTATAATTATTCATAAATCAGGAGCAGCGTGATAACACAATCACCTGGTTCCTGGAGTGATGATTAACCCGCCCTGAGATCAACTGCTTTCTCTGTTATAAGCCATTGATTGTTTGGGTATGTAAACACCGGAGACCCAACCATGAAAAAGATTCTCGTATCATTTGTTGCCATTATGGCTGTCGCTTCATCCGCCATGGCTGCAGAGACAATGAACATGCATGACCAGGTAAATAATGCACAGGCTCCTGCCCATCAGATGCAGTCATCTGCTGAAAAAAGCGCAGTTCAGGGAGACAGCATGACAATGATGGATATGAGCGGTCACGATCAGTCCGCAATGTCCCATGACATGATGCAAAACGGCAATTCTGCTGCCCATCAGGACATGGCTGAAATGCATAAAAAAATGATGAAATCCAAGCCAGCAGCTTCTAACGAAACAGCAAAATCATTTTCCCAAATGAACGAGCATGAGAAAGCCGCTGTTATGCATGAGAAGGCGAATAATGGTCAATCTTCCGTTATTCATCAGCAGCAGGCTGAAAAGCATCGCAGCCAGATCACCCAGAATTAACCCGCAGCTCCACTTGTTAGACCCTCATTTGACGCAGAAGTCACTGGCTTACGCTCCCGTCCGGGAGCGTTTTTTTTCTCATATATCAAACTTTAACTCTGAAGAAGTGGAAGTATCTGACCAATACTGTCACGTAACTCCGGATAACTAGGGGTCAGTTTGGATATCGAAAATTATTGTACGTTAAGGTCGTTTTTTGACCTTCCTACTTTAGCTGGCCGCAGCCGACGAAACTTACCTGAAGCCGGTAACCACTTTTAGTTACTGGCGTCCTGATGAAGCCCGCTGTGTTCCAAAAGCGGACATTACAAAACTGATAGTATTACAGTCCAGACTAAATCCGAAACAGGCTATTGAAATCAGATCCACAGTGCGGATACATTACGCATGTTGTTACTTTGTATCGTCAGGATGCCGTTGATTGTGTTTATTCGCCGTGAAGTCATTTCCAGAATCGTGCTTATCATCATGGCTGTTGCCGTGCTGAGCAGTTCGTTTATGGCAAAACCACAGGCTGCATACAGCGTTCAGGAAACAACGTCCATCAGTGACCATCAACACGACAGCGATGAACCACTGAATGAGCACGATCCGTTGCTGTTTCATTCCCACGGCAGCGTGCATCACCTCAATGCCGATCATTCCCACGATCTGAATAAACTCTTTGCTCTGCCTACTCTTCACACCTAGAATCCAGGTATGCGGGCGATATATGCGTTGAGCTCAGAACAAATATTGAAAATGCCTCAGGCCACCCCCGAACGCCCTCCGAGAATCCTGCCTGCGTAATAACTTCTGTTAATTCGTTATTATTCAAAATGTAAGGATTTTTATGAATACCAGCCTTGATACACAGGGCCGGTTGAGCGCTGGCCTGCTTTCAGCTCAGGCGCGTTCGGCTTGTCTGTTTTTCCTGTTGTTACTGCTTTTCTACAGCCAGGGCGCGTATGCGCACGGCGTGGCGGAAGGCGACAAAGGGTACATCCAGGAAATCACCGGGATTAACATCATCCCGTTTATCTACCTTGGCGCGAAGCACATGGTGACCGGTTACGATCATCTGCTGTTTCTGTTCGGGGTGATTTTCTTTCTCTACAAAATGCGCGATATCGGCCTGTACGTCAGCCTGTTCGCTATCGGTCACTCGACGACGCTGCTCATCGGCACGTTCTTTGATATCAGCGTCAGTGCTTACATCATTGACGCCATTATCGGGCTGTCCGTGGTCTACAAAGCGCTTGATAACCTTGGAGCATTCCAGCGCTGGTTTGGCTTTCAGCCCAACACGAAGCTTGCGACGCTTATCTTCGGGTTCTTCCACGGTTTTGGTCTGGCGACCAAAATCAAAGAATTTGAAATTTCTCCCGATGGCCTGTTTGTCAACCTGATTGCCTTCAACATTGGCGTTGAGATCGGCCAGCTGCTCGCGCTGAGCGCCATCCTGATCATTATGAGCTACTGGCGGCAAACGGCGAGCTTTTTCCGCCACGCTTATGCCGCCAATGTAGGGATGATGAGCGCAGGATTCCTGTTAATGAGTTACCAGCTTTGTGGCTACATTTTAGCCTGAAGGAGAAAAGACAATGTACAACACTGATTTACCAACACGCGCAGAATTACCTTCTGCCATCAAACTGATGCAGTCCACTATTCTCGCCGCCATCGTCGCGCTGACACTACTGATCACCATCGTCATGCCTTCGGAATATGGCATTGATCCTACCGGCGTGGGTCGTCTACTGGGGCTAAAGCAGATGGGAGAAATCAAAACGCAGCTTGCCGAAGAGGCTGATGCCGATAATCAGGCCAGCGCTATTCAGCAAGCACAGCTGGGTACACCGGTTAATGAGCGACCGATCCCGAATAATCCTCCGGCAATCACGCAGAGCAGCTACCCGGAGCGGAGCGTTCCGGCGACCACGCCCGCCCCGGTAGAGCCAGCGGCTGGTTCGCAGCGTCATCAGATGCTCATCACCCTTGAGCCTAACGAAGCTGCTGAAGTTAAACTGGAAATGCGTAAAGATGCCCGCGTGACCTATCAGTGGACCAGCTCCGGCCCCGTCAACGTGGATGCACACGGCGATCCGCTCAGCGCACCGAAAGGCTTCTACCATGGCTACGGTAAGGCCCGGCAGATCACCGCCAAAGACGGCGTTTTGCAGGCCGCGTTCGATGGCAAACATGGCTGGTTCTGGCGAAATCGCGGGTCTGAGACCATCACGATCCAGCTTGATACCAACGGCGACTACCTGAACATCAAACGGGTAATCTGATAAGTCAGGGGCAGGACAACCTGCCCCTTTTCACGCTGCCGTCAGCCCGGTCAGGCGTAATATCAGCCCGGCAAGAGCCGCCAGGGCAATAACGTGCGTGACTTTCCATTTTAATCTGAAAAGCGCAAACGCAGCGGCGACGGCAATCAGAGCGGCAGGGATATCGATCCCTCCCTTTGCGCCTTCTGGCCATACGGTATGCCAGATAAAAAACAGCCCCAGATTAACAATGACGCCCACTACGGCCGCCGTAATGGCGGTTAACGGTGCCGTGAAACCCGTCTTGTTGTGGGTCGTTTCGATAAACGGCCCGCCTGCCAGCACGAAAATGAAGGACGGGAGAAAGGTAAACCAGGTCACCAGGCAGGCGGCAACGGCTCCGCCGACAAACAGCATATCCGCGCCAAAAACGGCATGGGTATACCCGCCGACAAATCCGACAAAAGTCACCACCATAATCAGCGGGCCGGGCGTGGTTTCTCCCAGCGCCAGACCGTCCATCATCTGCCCGGCAGTCAGCCAGCCAAAATGGGCGACCGCCCCCTGATAAACGTATGGCAGGACGGCGTAGGCTCCACCGAAGGTAAGGAGCGCAGCCTTGGTAAAGAACCAGCCCATCTGCGTCACCGGATGCGCCCAGCCCAGCCCCAGCGTCAGCACCGTCATGGGAATAAGCCAGAGCAGTGCGCCCACCGCCACAATCCTTAACAGTTTCGCCCAACTGAACAGGGCATGCGCCGGTATGGGCGTATGATCGTCAATCACCGCAGCAGCACCGGCGGCTTTCTCCTGTTTGTTATGCCCGCTACCGCTGTGAAATTTTTCCGGCGCGATGCGTCCACCGATAAAGCCAGTTATCGCTGCCGAAATAACGATGACAGGGAAGGGAACGTTCAGGGCGAAAACGGCCACAAATGCCGCAGCAGCTATAGCCCAATGGGCACCGTGTTTCAGCGCACGGGAGCCGATGCGATGCGCCGCCTGCAGCACGATTGCCGCAACGGCGGGTTTAATACCGTAAAAGATACCGGCAATAACGGCGACATCTCCCCAGGCGATATAGATCCACGACAACGCGATAAGAATAAAAAGCGAAGGAAGGATAAATAACAGCCCGGCTATCACGCCGCCCCACGTTCTGTGCATCAGCCAGCCGATGTAGGTCGCAAGCTGCTGCGCTTCCGGACCGGGCAGCACCATACAGAAGTTGAGTGCGTGAAGGAAACGGGACTCGGATATCCAGCGCCGGTTCTCGACCAGCTCCTGGTGCATGATAGCTATCTGTCCGGCGGGCCCGCCAAAGCTGATAAACCCCAGCTTGAGCCAGAACCAGAATGCCTCCTTCAGGGGGAGCGGCGAGGGCTTATCGTTTTCCTCTGCCAGCGTCAGCGACTCCGTTTTGTTCATCATGGCCGGACCTCATTTCAAACGTCGTTAACAGACCATCAAACAGCGAACAGGCCGCTGTGAGTAATGTGTCATCATCCGTAATGCTTTCACGCAATCCTGCCAGTACACTTTCAACGCCAGCCGCTTCGGGGGGCTGAATCCCGCCTACATCAAGGTAATGTACCAGCATTGCCAGACCATTCAGGGCATCCCTCGTCAGCCCGAAGCGGACCATCAGTACTTCAAAGGTCACGCGATTGTCGATGTGGCTGAAGGTCGCCCCATCAAAATCAAACCCCACAGCCTCTGCCGGACAATCGTTGCCATCTTCAAGCCAGAGAAACTGCGCGTCAGGATCGATAAAACGCCGTATAAGCCAGGCGCTGGCAAGCCTGTCAATCCAGGGTCTGCGACGGGTTGCCCAGATCCTGTTGTGGAAATCCTCAGGTATCAGTTGTGTCAGTTCGCCGCTGACGGCGTGGGGCTCGCCGGGAGAGATGAACCTGTTAATGCCTGCTTCCAGTTCCGTCAGGCTAAAGACGGCCTGCGCCCGCGCTTCACCAGGAAAGAAATCAATCGCCACAATCCGATCCAGCTCGCGGCGAAGTTTTCTCACCACCTTCAACTGGCTGACGGCGGTTTCCTCATCCAGGTCGTTTTTACACACCTGTAGCCTTTCCAGCAGGGCCATGTACTGCTGAGAGCGATCAAATAACGGACGGATTTCCTCTTCTTCGGGCGTTTCAGCGTTAAAAACAAAGGCAGCGCCCCCCTCATCCCGGATTTCACGACTTATATCGTAAAAGATCTCATGCTCTTGTTGCGCTTCAGGCAACAGATAGACGCCGTCGCGCAGCATGGCGGCACCGGTGTTTTTTAATGCCCGCCAGACACGCATACGCAATGTGGCCTGCTGAGTGGGCAGTGTCAGGATAAGAATAAGTAGTTTCACGATGTAGAGATTAATACATCATGTAGACTTTGCTACTCATGATTTTTTATATGCATATAACAATGGGGGAGCATCCAAAAAGAGAGCCACTAAAATGTAATACCGCTTGCCAGGCACTCCGCCATTCTCTACTCTTTCCACATCCCCCCCGGGGGGATGTGGAAAGCCAGGAGAGTTTCTCATGCTAAGCATTCTTTCTGATCGTACATACCGCCACCTGTTTATGGCGCAAATAATTGCCCTTATCGGTACCGGTCTGGCGACCGTTGCACTGGGCCTGCTGGCCTATGATCTGGCGGGCGACATGGCTGGGGCCGTTCTGGGAACGGCGCTGGCGATTAAAATGAGTGCTTATATTCTGGTCGCCCCGGTTGCCGCCGCCTTCGCTGATAAATTTCCCCGCCGCACGATGCTGGTTACGTTGGATCTGGTGCGGGCTATGGTGGCTTTTGCACTGCCTTTCGTGACCCAAATCTGGGAAATTTATATCCTCATTTTCATTCTGCAATCGGCGTCAGCCGCGTTTACGCCAACGTTTCAGGCCACGATTCCGGATATCCTCCCGGACGAGCGTGACTATACCCGAGCGCTCTCGCTCTCCAGGCTGGCCTACGATCTTGAAAGCGTCATCAGCCCCATGCTGGCGGCCGCGCTGCTGACGGTGATGAGTTTCCACAACCTGTTCGCAGGCACCGCCGTCGGTTTTCTCGCTTCCGCCATTCTGGTTGTCTCCGTCACCTTGCCCAAAATGCAGGCGCTGACTGTTCATCGCACCATTTACGATAAAACCACACGCGGGATGCGAATCTTCCTGAAAACGCCAAGGCTGCGGGGGTTACTGGCGCTGAATATGGCCGTTGCCGCGGCAAGCGCGATGGTGATCGTCAACACCGTGGTTCTGGTGCAGGCCGACTTTGGTTTCTCACAGCGCTCCACCGCGATTGCGCTGGCGTTCTTTGGCGTGGGGTCGATGATATCGGCGCTGATACTTCCGCGTATTCTCGACAAAATGAGTGACCGGCTGCCAATGATGGTCGGAACCGGTTTACTGGTCGTTGGCCTTGGACTGGGTATTTTACTTAAGGATTATTTTACGCTGGTCGCGCTCTGGGCTTTGCTGGGCGTTGGCTACTCGCTTTCCCAGACGCCATCCGGGCGTTTATTACGCCGCTCATCAACACCGGAAGACAGGCCTGCTCTGTTTGCCGCGCAGTTTGCCTTGTCACATTCCTGCTGGCTGGTTACCTATCCGCTGGCCGGATGGGTAGGGGCAACCTGGGGTACTCAGACCTCTTTTATTGCGCTTACCGCTGTTGCGGCGCTTTCGCTTTTAACCGCTGTGCTGATCTGGCGTCCGGAACACGAAGCCCGCTCTCAGTTGCACAGCCATCAGGATGCAGAAACGAAGGCAGAAACAGAGCATGAGCACAATTTCGTTATTGATGACGAACATCCTTCATGGCCGAAGAAGAAGTAGATACCAAACGTTTATTACATCAGGAGAGGATAAAAATGACTGCTCACGCCTCACACCCCGACATTATTAAAAGACTTAAACGTGCCGCAGGGCACCTGAAAAGCACCATCCAGATGCTTGAAGATGAAAAAGCCTGTCTGGATATTGCCCAGCAACTTTATGCTGTGGAAAAGGCGATAACAAACGCCAAGCGTACGCTCATTCATGACCATCTTGATCACTGCCTGGAGGACGCGCTTCATGCAGATCATGACGGGTCTGAAAGCACGCTGAACGAGTTCAAAGAGATCACCAAATATCTTTAAGGCAAGTGAAACATGACTGATTTTTCTGCACTGTTGCAGCAGGGCGTGGCTAACGCCTGGCTGTTCATTCCCAGCGCTATTTTACTGGGAGCACTCCACGGGCTCGAACCGGGTCATTCCAAAACGATGATGGCGGCTTTTATTGTGGCTGTCCGGGGAACCGTTAAACAGGCCGTTCTCCTCGGTCTGGCTGCCACCCTTTCCCACACTTCGGTTGTCTGGCTGATTGCTCTGGGTGGAATGTATATCAGCCGCCAGTTTACCGCTGAATCTGCAGAGCCCTGGTTCCAGTTGATTTCTGCGATCATTATCCTCGCTACTGCCGCATGGATGTTCTGGCGCACCTGGCGCGGCGAAAAGCTGTGGAAGATGGAGCAGGAACAGGAGCATTCACACGGCCACCATCACGATGAAACACGCGTCATCGATACCGGTCACGGCAGCGTTGAACTCTCTATCTTTGAGGATGGCCAGCCGCCTCACTGGCGTTTACGCACGCTCAGCGGCAAAAAATGGGACGCGCGGGATATTTCGTTGGTGACCAACCGTGGGGCGGGTACTTTTTCACAGGTATTCGACTTCACTGAAAAAGACGGTTTTATGGTATCAACTCTGCCGATCCCCGAACCGCACAGCTTCGATGTACGCTTAACCTTGGGTCATCGCGGCCATGTGCATGACTATGATGTAGCGTTTCATGAGCACGACCATGACCATGACCACTCAGCTCTGGAAGGTCTGGATGTACATTCTCAGGAATATCAGGATGCGCACGAAAAGGCACACGCGAACGATATCAAAAAGCGTTTTGCTAATCGAAAGGTCACAACCGGGCAGATAGTTCTGTTTGGCCTGACCGGCGGATTAATCCCTTGCCCTGCGGCCATTACCGTTCTGCTGCTCTGTATTCAGGTGAAAGAGTTTACGCTTGGTGCTGCACTGGTGCTGTGCTTCAGTATTGGATTAGCCATTACGCTGGTTTCAGTGGGGGCGGCAGCGGCGTTCAGCGTTCGTCAGGCAACCAGGCGCTGGAGTGGGTTTGACACGCTTGCAAGACGTGCCCCCTATTTTTCCAGCGTGCTGATAGCTCTTGTGGGTATATATATGGGCTATCACGGCATGACAGGCATTATGCAATAAATTGTAAAAAAGCCAGCTTCAGATAACTTTGTAAGTTGATCTGAACATTGAAAGTTTCAGGTCAACTGTTCTCAAGAAATTATGGTTCCCGGCATCCATTATAGGGTGTATGTCCGCTTCAAAATTTTCCGTTTTCCAAACAGAACCCTATTTAACCCCAGGAGGATCCTGGAAAGATCCTCCTGGGGCCTGGAGGTCAATTTTCAGCCTAAACGTACAATAATTTTCGATATCCAAACTGACCCCAACTACAAAAACACCTTTTTCCTCCTGTAAATTGCAGTTCCTGCAAGAACATCAAGGCATAATGTTGGAACAGCGTGTGATACACACTTAGCATCATGTTTTGTATGTGTTTTTTTTAAAGTGTACAACTTTAAAGTCTTTTTCAGGTTAAAGGATACAACTTTAATGTCTCTACACAGCAGAAGACAAGTGACATAAGAGCACAGCCACTCGTCACGCTTGGCTTTATGGGCTGACGGTGGTGACGTCCGTCACGGCCAGAATATTGCTCGCGGCCACGGTTCCCATCTTGATATATGACGCTGCGGTAACGCCGCCAATATGCGGTGAAATAACCACGTTTTCTACGGACTGCCAGAGGTGCGGCGCGGTCAGCGGCTCGTGGGGAAAGCTGTCCAGCGCCGCGCTGTGCAGCGTGCCATCCCGGAGCGCCGCCAGTAACGACTCACTGTGGATCAGTCCACCGCGTGCCGTATTGACCAGAATTGCGTTCCGCTTGCAGTGTGCGAGCGTTTCGCTATTGATCATCCCCCGATTCTCATCGGTCAGCGGACAGTGCAAAGAGATGACATCGGAACGGGAAAGAAGTCCGTTCAGCGTTTCTGCACGTTCGCACAGGGCAGGCATGGTCTTAGCATAGGGATCGTAAGCCAGCACCTTCATGCCAAAAGCGTGACCAATAGTCGCCACGCGCGAGCCGATAGCACCCAGCCCAATTAACCCTAGCGTTAAGCCCTCCAGTTCAATGGATTTATGCGTCGCCTTATCCCAGTGCCCGTCTCGCAGCCGCTTGTCCAGAGGCACCACCGACTTTGCGCAGGCGAGGATCAGCGCCCAGGTATGTTCAGCCACTGCCGCCGCGTTTGCGCCAGGCGCAGAGCGGACGGCGATGTTGCGCTCGGCCGCTGCCGTCTGGTCTATCACATCGATCCCGCTTCCGTGCTTGGAAATAACCTGCAGAGCCGGGGCGGCATCCATAACTTTCGCGGTGATCCTGCCGTAACGTACCAGGATTGCCACAGGATTGTGTCGTTTACACAGCGCGATCAGGTCATCTTCTGTGGGCTGGCGGCCCGCAAACACTACCTCAAAGCCCTGCAACATCACCATGGCCTGCTCCGCCAGGTCGCTACCGGTAACCAGTACTACGTCTTTGCACCCCATCACAGCGTCTCCCCGTCGCTCAACATACCTGCCTTACGAAGCGCGTCATCAAGCCAGTGTGGACGTAAATCGCCTTCACGGATGGCGGCAAGGCGCCGGGTCTCCATCTCCAGCTTTTCTTTTGCCAGAGCGATAACCTCCTGAACCTCATCTCGCGGGATAACGACCACGCCGTCGATATCCGCGACAACCAGATCCCCGGCCTGAACCGTCGCCCCGGCGACTGAAATGGGATGATTAACCCGGCCAGAGATTAACTTTGTCGGGCCGCAGGGGTTCAGACCGGCAGAAAAGACGGGGTAGTGACCTTTGCTCAGGGTATCGGCGTCACGCACGGCGCCATCAATAATAATGCCCGCAATGCCGCTCGCCTGAGCCTGAGTGGCCATGATTTCCCCAAGCAGCGCGCAGCTCAGGTCGCCTTTGCCATCGACGATCAGGACATCGCCGGGCTGCGCCACCGCCATCGCAGCATGAATCGCCAGATTATCACCCGGGCGGACTTCAACGGTGATGGCCGGACCCGCAACGGACATGTGTGGGGCCAGCGGTTTGATGCGGCCATGAAGCGTACCGCGGCGACCGGCCACGTCGGCCAGAATAGCTGCCTGATACTCGGCAGCCCGACGAACGTCCTCGGCAGAAACGCGCTCGAAATGGCGATTAATCGGTTTTTTTTCAGTAACGGACATAAATGCCTCCATATTGTTTTACTGAGTACAATGCAGGTGTACAGAACAAAACAACTATAGCGGTGTTGCTTTCCTTTTAGCCAGACTCGAGATGGCGTTTGTGATGTAAACACGAAGTGACTCACAAAATTTGAGGTACACTCACTGCCGGGCTAACAAGGAGATAATGATGGGGAATGAAGGCGTTGTAGCGGTTGAAAAAGCGCTGGCTTTACTGGATTGCTTCCGTCCTGGAGATGAGAGCCTGACGCTGACCGCGCTGGCACAGCTGTCGGGTTATCATAAAACCACGGTTTACCGCTTGATGAATTCTCTTGAACGGATGAATTACGTCGTCAGGCATGAAGACGGCAATTATGCGCTGGGCCCACGTCTGCTTTACCTCGGCAAGCTGTATGAACAATCTTTTCACCTTTCCCGGGTGGTTCAGCCAGAGCTTCAGGCCTTATCCCTGGCGTCTCAGGAGAGTGCCAGCTGGTATGTGCTGGAGGGAGGGCAGCGGCTTTGCCTGTTTCGCGCTGAAGCGTCGCATGGCCTGCGACACAGCAATCTTCCCGGCAGCCAGTTCCCGCTCGATAATTCGGCCATCAGTAAGGTATTGCGTCATTGGGGGCTCAATGAAAGCCTGCCGGAGGAAGACGCTGAACTCCCTTTCTACACGTCAGGCGCACGCGATCCCCATACCGCTGCGTTTGCGATGCCCGTCTTCGGCGTTCACGACAAGCTGGTTGCGGCCTTAGCCCTGACCGGCCCCATCTCACGGCTGACGGAAGATCGCCGTGAGAAGGAGATAGGTCAGTTGATGAAGGCGGCTGCAAGCCGTCTGTCGCAGAAAATGGGCGCCGGTAAGCCCTTCTGTCAGCAGTTCTTTGGTGAAACGAGCGACGCGGCGGAAGAAAATCTTTAAACGCAGAAGCGGGACAAATGTCCCGCTTCTGTCATCGTTAATGCGTAACCTGTTTTTCGTGTAGCTGAGCTCGGCGGGCCTGCCGCCCCATAATGAGCACCGCGATACCCCCGGCCACGCACAGCGCGGCCAGCGGAAGCATAGCCAGCGTGTAGCTGCCCGTCCGCTCATTGATAATGCCGTACGCGTTTACCATCACCGCCCCGCCTATCAGGTTTGCGATGGCGCCAATCGCGGCCAATCCCGCCGCCGCTGAGGTACTGCTCATCCAACCGGATGCCAGCGCCCAGAAAGGCCCTTTCATTGAATAAGCGCCTATCAGCATAATGCTGAGGATAGCGATCGTGGCAGACAGCGAGACGCTTACAAAGGCGGCGAACACACCGGCGGCAATCATGAACAGCGTGAGTGCAGTATGCCAGCGACGTTCGTTGGTACGATCGGAATTCCGTCCCCATACAATCATGAGAACAGATGCCAGACCGTAAGGAATAGCGTTAAGCAGACCTGTCTCAAGGTTATCGAGATGGAAGGATTTCAGCAGTTGAGGAGACCAGACGCTGATGGTGGTGCCCGCGGAAGATGCACCCGCGTAAATCAGCGCCATCAGCCAGATTTGGCGATGCTTCAGCAGCTGCCACGTCGTCTGGTGTCCGATACTCTTTTGCTGATTGCGCTCGGTTTCCAGCGTGGTTTCCAGCCACTGTTTCTGTTCGCTGCTGAGCCAGCTCGCCTGATGAGGGCGATCCCGGAGAATAAACCAGGCTGCAATACCCAGCAGCACCGCCGGCAAGCCTTCAATAATGAACAGCAGATGCCAGCCGCGAAGACCCAGCCAGCCATCCAGTGACAGTATCAGCCCGGAAAGCGGGGAGCCGATGAAGTTAGCGAGCGGGATGGCGACCATAAAGGACGCAATAATGCGTGCGCGGTAGCGGGACGGGATCCACCAGGTCAGATACAGCACGACGCCCGGGAAGAAGCCCGCCTCAGCAGCACCGAGAAGAAAACGGACGATATAGAGCGACGTGGTGTTCTGCACCAGGGACATACACATGGAAACGATGCCCCAGCTGATCATAATGCGCGGGATCCACAGCCGGGCGCCGACTTTCTGCATGGCCAGGTTGCTGGGCACCTCAAACAAAAAATAGGCCACGAAGTAAAGGCTGCTGGCGAAGCCAAACGCCGCTTTGCTGAGGCCAAGGTCCTCATTCATCTGCAGCGAAGCCATGCCGATATTCCCGCGATCGATAATGGAGACCAGGTAACTGACAATCAGAAACGGGAGAATACGCCAGATCACCTTCCGCATCGTCTCTCTTTCTATGTCCTCGGTGGCGGTAGCGCCGTTACGTAAATGTTCTGTCATTGTGTCCTCGCAGGGTTTGTTCTTTGTTTTATTAGGTACAACTCAGTTTTATTAAACAAAACCACTATAGCGACGGCGCGTTATTTTTATCCAGTTAATGGAAGGTTTAAATGATGTAAATAAGAGGTGACTCACAGATAGTGCGCTTCAAATATATCGCTCACAGCAGTCGAACCAGCCGCAAAGAGATCACGCTGCAAGGGAGATAATCACGCAACGCAATTATTGCACCAACTTTTCCTCTCCATTCAACTAAGCTTCGACCAGGTGCCCCGCCGCATTAGCGGGGCCATATTTCTTTTGGTCGAGCACGCATCATGCAGCTACTCAGTATTATTATTTTGCTTACCCTAACCGTGGTGATCCATTCGCTGTGGATGTTTGGCGTTTTAAAATTCATCAAATTAGAAGTCGATTCGGCGGTACGCATTGTTTTACGCAATGTCGGTATCGTGATCTCCATGATCTTCGCCCACCTCCTTGAGGCCGGACTGTTTGCTGCGTTTTATTTTGTCATCGACGCGTTTAATGACTGGAACACCAGCTTCTATTTTTCACTGGTCAGCTACGCCACCGTGGGATACGGCGACGTCACGTTACCCCAGCACTGGCGGCTCATCGGCGGTGTGGAAGGGCTGGTGGGCGCGTTGATGGTGGGCTGGTCCGTGGCGGTTCTGGTGGCGGTGCTGCAGCGTTTGCGCGGCATGAGCGTCTAAACGGCAGATGCGCGATCCCCGCCGGGTAAGGTAAAGTACTCCTCCTTGCGCGGCCCGAAGGCCGCGAATTTGAGGGCGAAGAGGCTGATTAACGGCCCGCCCTTTTCTGTTCCTGGTTTACGCCAGTTTGCATGGTGTTGTGTTTTGTCTGCCAAAAGGGTTTTGTATGTCTGTTGCTCATCTCGGTTTCCCGACGGAAACCGTTGTTGTCTTTGTGGTGATGGCCGTTGGGGCGATGTTTATCGACCTCTTTATGCACCGTCACGATAAACCCGTCTCGCTGAAAAGCGCGGCGATGTGGTCCATTTTCTGGGTCATGATGGCGATGGCCTTCGCCGGATTCCTGTATGTTCACCACGGTGCCGAGATGGCGAGCCTGTTCCTCACCGGCTATGCGCTGGAAGAGGTGCTCTCCGTCGATAACCTGTTCGTGATGATGGCGATCTTCGCCTGGTTCGGCGTACCGGATAAGTACCGTCACCGCGTGCTCTACTGGGGCGTGCTGGGGGCGATTGTCTTCCGCGGCATCTTTGTGGCTATCGGCACCAGCCTGTTAAGCCTGGGGCCGTACGTTGAGGTGATCTTCGCGCTGGTCGTCGGCTGGACGGCGGTGATGATGCTCAGACGCAATGAAGAGAGCGACGAAGTGGAGGATTACTCGGGTCATCTCGCCTATCGCCTGGTAAAACGCTTCTATCCGGTCTGGCCGAAAATCAGCAGCAACGCCTTTATTCTGACCCAGAAAGAGGTGGATGCGGAGCTGGAGAAGCCGGAAAACCAGGACGTGATGGTTGGCCGCGTGAAGAAGGCGAAGCGCTATGCGACGCCGCTGCTGCTTTGCGTGGCCGTCGTCGAGCTTTCTGACGTGATGTTCGCGTTTGACTCCGTGCCGGCCATTATTGCCGTGAGCCGCGAGCCGCTGATTATCTACAGCGCCATGATGTTCGCCATTCTCGGCCTGCGTACGCTTTACTTCGTGCTGGAAGCGCTGAAGCAGTATCTGGTGCACCTTGAGAAAGCCGTGGTGCTGCTGCTGTTCTTCGTGGCGTTCAAGCTGGGGTTAAATGCCACCGATCACTTCTGGCATCACGGTTACAGCATTGGCGCCACGGCCAGCCTGTTTGTGGTACTAGGCGTGCTGGCGCTGGGGATTATTGCGAGCGTGATGTTCCCGGGGAAACGTGAGGCCTGATGTACCGCCTTTCTCCCTCTCCCTGTGGGAGAGGGCCGGGGTGAGGGCACCGGACCGCACCTAACCCTTAATCGGTGAATTCCGGCGCTTGCGCGGGTGGTGGAAGTGCCGCCAGTGCGGATCCTGCGCCGCCGCCAGCAGTTCGTGGTCGCCGCGAGTGTCTCCCCAGGCGCGCAGGTGATAGGCGTTCAGATCGCCATACACTTTCTCCAGCCTTGCCACCTTCTGGGCGCAGCGGCAGTTATTGCCCGTGATGCGCCCCGTCAGCTTGCCGTCTTTCACTTCCAGCTGCGTGCCAATCAGCTTAATGCCGAGCTTATCAGCCCACGGCTGGAGCACCAGCGCCGGGGACGCGGAACAGATGGTCACTTCCGCACCGGAATTCACCTCAGCCGCCACCGCCAGAACCCCTTCGGGGCGCATCAGCTTGTTCCAGTATTTTTCGCAATAGGCTTCCGCCTGCTGGCGCAGCCAGTGTTCATCCACGCCCGTCAGGAAGGTTTTAATCAGCACTTCCTTCAGCTCATCGCGCGTCAGCTTGCGACGCACGCAGTGCAGCGTAGGCAGCGCCATGCGCACCAGGCGGCCCGCGAAGTAACGTTTGCCGAAGGCAAAACGCAGGAAAGGGATAAAGCTGTCGTGGTGCGTTAATGTCCCGTCAAAGTCAAAGACAGAGAGCACGCTGGATTTAGCCACCGTCTCGTCGGCAATCATATTGGTCATAAATACGTCTTAGCTGAAATACACATTCTGCGGATCAGTTTACCTGCTTTAGCTGGACAGTCCTTATATCACCACTCTTTTTTTCTCGATCTTGCGATCTCAAAGTGAGTCCATTTTTGGCCTCGATAACAATTGGTGAAAAAACGAGCTGTATATATTATCGCCACATCGCAAGATATTTAGGGGAACCATTGGCCCCCACAGGTAAGGAAAAACTCACTCACTACTTCTTTTTTGATATGACTCTTAGATCGCTTATTTCAATCCTCACGTTAAGTTTTGCTTCGTTTTCTGCGTTCAGCTTTCAACTTCCAGCGTCGATGTTATCGATGAACAGTGAACTGGCAGCATCACCGGCGAAATCTGCGCTGGTGCATCAGGAAACAGGCCCGCTGCGCTCGCGTATTCTCGATCAATACCAGAAGTGGAAAGGCACCCAGTACCGGTGGGGCGGAACCACGCATCGCGGGGTAGATTGCTCCGCGCTGGTGCAGCACCTGTTCAGCGATGCGGCGCATCTTAATTTGCCGCGCACGACGAGTGAACAGATCCATCGCGGCGTGCAGGTGGCGCAATACCGCCTGAAAGCCGGCGATCTGGTCTTCTTCCAGACGGGCCCAAACCGCAAGCACGTCGGCGTTTATATTGGCGAAAACCAGTTTATTCATGCCTCAACCAGTCAGGGCGTAACGGTTTCAACCCTGACGGATGATT
>NZ_JADCKW010000032.1:39412-148359 GCF_014982155.1 Enterobacter cloacae complex sp. P16RS2
CAGCGTCAGATGATGTCATCCACGACGCCACCGTCGACGCGCAGCGCCGCGCCCGAGGTGGCGGAGGCCTGGGGCGAACAGACATAAATCACCATATTGGCCACCTCTTCAACCGTGGCCGCGCGCTGGATAACCGAGCTGGGGCGGTTGGCTATCACAAACTCTTTCGCCAGCTGCTCCAGCGATTTGCCGGTTTTTTCGATTTCATCTTTCATCATCTCTGCGAAACCGTCAGACATCGTCGGGCCCGGCAGGACGCTGTTGACCGTCACGCCGCTCCCCGCCACGAACTTCGCCAGACCGCGCGCCAGCGAGAGCTGCGCCGTTTTGGTCACGCCGTAGTGGATCATATCCGCCGGAATATTGCAGGCCGACTCGGAGGAGATAAACACCACGCGTCCCCAGCCTTTCTGCACCATACCCGGCAGCAGGGCGCGGGACAGACGCACGCCGGACATCACGTTGGTCTGCCAGTAACGCTCCCAGGTCTCATCGTCGGTGGCATAGAAATCCTGCGGACCGTAAATCCCGGCGTTGTTGACCAGAATATCGACGTTATTCGCCACCTTCAGAAGCGACTCGACCCCTTCCGCCGTGCTGAGATCGGCAATCGCGGCACGGACCTGTACGCCCGGCACCACCTGCTGGAGCTGCTGAATGCCTTTATTCACCGATTCCGTGCTGCGGCCATTGACGATCACTTCCGCACCGCTTTCTGCCAGACCTCTGGCAATGGCGAATCCGATCCCGCCGGTTGAGGCGGTCACCAGCGCCACTTTCCCCGCAAAGTCGATTTTCATCATCTGCTCCTTATCTTTTTAACGTTCGGACCTTAAAGCGTAGCAGGTGAGGATGACGGCTCCTGGCTAAAAAGGCGCAATAGCGTCTCAACCTGTTCATCAAGCGGGGCGAGGGAACGCTTAACAATCAAGTGTAGCGGCGTTGCCCTGCGCGCGCCGTGGCTCAGCGGCAGGCGTTTTAGTACGCCCTGATCCAGCTGGGTCTGGATGCGTTCCTCCGGCAGCCAGCCGTAGCCGACCTGAGAGACGACGGCCTCTATGGCGGCATCGATGGTGGAGAAGGTCCACGACTCGCCGGCAGCACGCGCGGCGGGCTGGCTGTCCGCAATCTGGATGAGCGGCCACGGGCGCAGCATCTCATCATTGAGCGGCGCGTCGAGGTGAAACAGGGGATGCCGGGAATGGGCCACGGCAACAAAGTCGATATTCATCAGCCATTCGCCGAGCCCGGTAATGTCCTGGCGGCGGGTTAAGACCATCACATCGGCTTCGTCGTTAATGGCGTCGGCGCGGGTATTTTCCAGCACCTCGGTCAGACGTACCTGAGTCTGCGGATACTGCTGCTGGAACTGACGCAGGATGGCGAACAGGCGGCGGCGCGGGAAAATGGAGTCCACCACCAGATCCAACCGCGTGCGCATCCCGTTGCGAAGGGTCGCTGCGCGCGTCTCAACGTACGAAAACGCTTTCAGCAGCGGTTTAACCTGGTTGAGAAGAAGCTCTCCGGCCGGGGTTAACACCGCCCGTCTCCCCTCCGGGACCAGGAGCGCCACGCCGAGTCGCTCCTGCAGCAGCGACAGGTTATAGCTCACCGAGGACTGGCTGCGGTGGGTTTCTTCCGCGGCTTTGGCAAAGCTGCCCGCTTCCACCACTCTTTCCAGTAAAGCCCATTGTTCCAGCGTCGTCTTATGCATGATTTATCTAAAATTTGGATGGATTTGATTAAAACATAGCGTTATTCATTCATTTTTTGAAGGGGTACGATCGTCTCATCAAAACAAAGGAGACATCTTATGAACACCTTCGACAAACACGACTTAAGCGGCTTCGTTGGCAAACATCTTGTATATACCTACGATAACGGATGGAACTACGAGATTTACGTAAAAAATGAGACCACGCTTGATTACCGTATTCACAGCGGTCTCGTGGCCAACCGTTGGGTGAAAGATCAGCAGGCTTACATCGTGCGGGTAGGGGAAAGCATCTATAAAATTTCCTGGACCGAGCCAACCGGCACCGACGTCAGCCTGATCGTGAACCTGGGCGACAAGCTGTTCCATGGCACTATCTTCTTCCCACGCTGGGTCATGAACAATCCGGAAAAAACCGTCTGCTTCCAGAACGACCATATTCCGCTGATGAACAGCTATCGCGATGCGGGCCCGGCGTATCCAACGGAAGTGATTGATGAGTTTGCCACGATCACCTTTGTGCGCGACTGCGGTGCAAATAATGAAAGCGTTATCGCCTGCGCGGCCAGTGAATTACCGAAAAACTTTCCAGATAACCTGTAATAAGCGCGACAATTAACTAAAAAGAAAAGTTCCCGGCTATTTCATATTATTTTGAAATAGCCGGGATTTTTTTTGTTTGTTGAGGATTGGTTTAAAGCAATTCATTTCAGAATGTTGCAGAAGATCACATTAAAAATAATTAAACGTAATTTAACTTGTTGTTTTTCAAGAAGCTGCTAGTTGTTTTATAACGTTGTATACCTTGTCTTAATTTTTCCCTAAGGAAAGAGAGCTACTTTGATATAAGTTTATGGTTCGTTGAAATAAACGGGCTGGCATTTGGTTAATATCAAAAACATGCCATTTTTATTGCAAGGAAATTAATAATGAGTGATTTTCTGCCTTTTTCGCGGCCGTCGATGGGCGCTGAGGAAATTGCGGCGCTTCAGGACGTTTTGATGTCGGGCTGGATCACCACCGGGCCAAAGAATCAGGAACTTGAAGAGGCATTCTGTCAGCTTACCGGGAATCAGCATGCGATTGCCGTCTGTTCAGCCACCGCGGGTATGCACGTCACGCTGATGGCGCTGGATATTGGCCCGGGCGATGAAGTCATTACCCCTTCCCAGACCTGGGTCTCCACGCTGAATATGATCGTGTTGCTGGGTGCCACGCCGGTCATGATTGATGTGGACAAAGATACATTAATGGTGACGCCAGAAGCCGTTGAAGCCGCCATTACCCCGCGTACCAAAGCCATTATCCCCGTTCATTATGCCGGCGCGCCGTGTGAAATCGACGCCATTCATGCCATCGGCGAACGTCACGGTATTCCGGTTATTGAAGATGCGGCCCATGCCGCCGGAACGTACTACAAGAACCGTCATGTGGGCTGGAAAGGAACGGCGATTTTTTCCTTCCACGCCATTAAAAATATGACCTGCGCGGAAGGCGGCCTGGTGGTCACGGATAATGCCCAGCTGGCACAGCGGATCCGCAGCCTGAAATTCCATGGCCTGGGCGTAGATGCCTATGACCGCCAGACGCACGGCCGCGCGCCGCAGGCGGAAGTGATCGCGCCGGGCTATAAATATAACCTGGCGGACATCAACGCCGCGCTGGCGCTGGTGCAGTTAGGCAAGCTGAAAGAGGCTAACAGGCGCCGCCAGGAAATTGCTGAACGCTACCTGCGTGAGCTTGCCGATACGCCGTTCCAGCCGCTCACCATTCCGTCATGGCCGCACGTGCACGCCTGGCACCTGTTTATTATTCGCGTTGACGAAGCGCGCTGCGGGATCTCACGCGACAACCTGATGGCGGCGCTGAAAGAGAAAGGCATCGGTACCGGCCTCCACTTCCGCGCGGCACACACCCAAAAATACTACCGCGAGCGTTTTCCTGATGTATCGCTCCCGAATTCTGAATGGAATAGCGCGCGTATTTGTTCTCTCCCTCTTTTCCCGGATATGACTCATGACGACACAACCCGCGTCATTACCGCACTCCATCAGCTTGCAGGACATTGATATGTTCAGTGCACCGCCTGTACAAAAAGTTTCCGTGGTAATCCCGGTTTATAACGAGCAGGAGAGCCTGCCCGAACTGATCCGCCGTACAACCGCCGCCTGCGACACGATGGGCAAGGCTTATGAAATTCTGCTGGTAGATGATGGCAGTAGCGATCATTCCGCGCTGATGCTGACCGAGGCCGCGCAGGCCGAAGGCAGCCATATTGTTGCCGTGCTGCTCAACCGCAACTACGGCCAGCACTCGGCGATTATGGCGGGGTTTAGCCATGTCACGGGCGATCTGATCATCACCCTGGACGCAGACCTGCAAAACCCGCCGGAAGAGATCCCGCGTCTGGTCGCCAAAGCCGATGAAGGCTATGACGTGGTCGGCACGGTACGTCAGAACCGTCAGGACAGTCTGTTCCGCAAGCTGGCCTCACGCACCATCAACCGCCTTATCCAGCGCACGACCGGGAAAGCGATGGGCGATTACGGCTGCATGCTGCGCGCCTACCGCCGCCACATTGTCGACGCGATGCTGCACTGCCATGAGCGCAGCACCTTTATTCCGATCCTCGCCAACACCTTTGCCCGCAAGGCAACGGAAATTCCGGTTCTGCACGCCGAGCGCGAGCACGGGGAATCGAAGTACAGCTTTATGCGTCTCATCAACCTGATGTATGACCTCATCACCTGCCTGACCACCACGCCGCTGCGTCTGCTGAGCGTGTTCGGCAGCATCATCGCCGTGGCCGGTTTTGCGCTGTCCGTTCTGCTGGTGGTGCTGCGACTGGTCTTTGGCCCGCAGTGGGCGGCGGAAGGGGTCTTCATGCTCTTTGCCGTGCTGTTTATGTTCATCGGCGCCCAGTTTGTCGGGATGGGCCTTCTCGGTGAATACATTGGCCGTATCTATAACGATGTTCGCGCGCGTCCGCGCTACTTTATTCAACGTGTTGTCCGTCAGGAACACAAAGCATCTCAAGAGGAAATTCACCCATGAAAGCTGTTGTATTTGCCTATCACGATATGGGGTGCACGGGCACGCTGGCCCTGCTGGAAGCGGGCTATGACATTGCGGCAATTTTTACCCATCCGGACACGGCCGGAGAGAATAACTTTTTTGGCTCCGTGGCGCGTATCGCCGCCGAGCGCGGGATCCCGGTTTATGCACCGGACGATGTCAACCATCCGCTGTGGGTGGATCGCATCCGCGCGCTCGCGCCTGACGTGATCTTCTCGTTCTACTATCGCAACCTGCTTTCCGACGAAATCTTAGGTCTGGCCGCAAAAGGCGCCTTTAATCTTCATGGTTCACTGCTTCCCGCCTACCGTGGCCGCGCTCCGCTGAACTGGGTGCTGGTGAACGGTGAAACTGAAACGGGCGTAACGCTGCACCGCATGGTGCGCCGTGCGGATGCGGGCGCTATCGTGGCACAGCAGAAGGTCGCTATTGATGCGGACGAAACGGCGCTGCAGCTGCATCAAAAGCTGAATGCGACGGCACAGACGCTGCTGCGTGATGCACTTCCAGGCATCCTCAACGGCACCTTTAGCGAGACCGCGCAGGATGAGAGCAAGGCAAGCAGCTTTGGCCGCCGCGCGCCGGAAGATGGTCGTCTGGACTGGAGCAAGCCTGCCCGCCAGCTGCACAACCTGGTGCGTGCCGTGACCGACCCGTGGCCGGGCGCGTACAGCTTTGCGGGCGTAAGCAAATTTATCGTCTGGAAATCCCGCGTGCGTGACGACATCCCTGCCGCCAAACCGGGCACCGTCGTCTCTGTCTCTCCGCTGATTGTGAGCTGCGGCGAGCAGGCGCTGGAGATCGTCACCGGACAAACCGACAACGGCCTGTACGTTCAGGGCACGCAGCTGGCGCAGTCTCTGGGTCTGGTGGCCGGGGCGCTGATCACCAGCGCACCGGTTGTTGCCATCAAGCGTCGTACCCGCGTGCTGATCCTCGGCGTGAACGGCTTTATCGGTAACCACCTGACGGAACGTCTGCTTAAAGACGACAACTACGAGATTTACGGTCTGGATATCGGCTCTGACGCCATCAGCCGTTTCCTCAACAACCCGCGTTTCCACTTCGTGGAAGGGGATATCAGCATCCATTCCGAGTGGATTGAATACCACATTAAAAAATGCGACGTGGTGCTGCCGCTGGTCGCCATTGCCACGCCAATCGAGTACACCCGTAACCCGCTGCGCGTGTTCGAGCTGGACTTCGAAGAGAACCTGAAGATCATCCGCGACTGCGTGAAATACGACAAGCGCATCATCTTCCCGTCCACGTCTGAAGTGTACGGCATGTGTACCGATAAGAACTTCGATGAAGACACCTCCAACCTGGTGGTCGGGCCGATCAACAAACAGCGCTGGATTTACTCCGTCTCCAAACAGCTGCTGGACCGCGTGATTTGGGCCTACGGTGAGAAAGAAGGCCTGCGCTTTACCCTGTTCCGTCCGTTCAACTGGATGGGCCCGCGTCTGGATAACCTCAACGCGGCGCGTATCGGCAGCTCCCGTGCGATCACCCAGCTGATCCTGAACCTGGTGGAAGGCTCGCCAATTAAGCTTATCGAAGGCGGGAAACAGAAACGCTGCTTTACGGACATCAGCGACGGTATCGAAGCGCTGTTCCGCATCATCGAAAACAAAGATAACCGCTGCAACGGTGAAATCATCAACATCGGTAACCCGGACAACGAAGCGAGCATTCGCGAGCTGGCAGAGATGCTGCTGGCCAGCTTTGAGCGCCATCCGCTGCGCGACAAGTTCCCGCCGTTTGCCGGTTTCCGCGAAGTGGAAAGCAGCAGCTACTATGGTAAGGGCTACCAGGACGTTGAGCACCGTAAGCCAAGCATTCGCAACGCGAAGCGCTGCCTCAACTGGACGCCGACGGTGAAGATGGAGCAGACCATTGACGAAACGCTCGATTTCTTCCTGCGCACCGTGGAGCTTTCGGAACAGGTCTCATGAAAAAAGTCGGTTTACGCATTGATGTCGACACCTTCAGGGGAACGCGTGACGGCGTACCCAAACTGCTGGAACTGCTGAACAAACACGATGTGCGTTCCAGCATTTTCTTCAGCGTGGGGCCTGACAACATGGGACGCCATTTATGGCGTCTGATTAAACCGGCATTTCTGTTCAAAATGCTGCGCTCGCGCGCAGCATCCCTCTACGGCTGGGATATTTTGCTGGCCGGCACCGCCTGGCCCGGCAGACGTATCGGCGCGGGTAATGAAGCCGTTATCCGCGAGGCGGCGCAGCATCATGAGGTGGGTCTGCACGCCTGGGACCACCATGCCTGGCAAGCCTGGGCGGGAGTCTGGGATATCCCGCGCCTGTCCCGTGAGGTTGAGCGTGGGATGCTGGAGCTGGAGGCCATTACCGGTCAGCCCGTGCGCTGCTCCGCCGTGGCGGGATGGCGTGCGGATCAGCGCGTCGTGAAGGCCAAAGAAGCCTTTGCGTTTCGCTACAACAGCGACTGCCGCGGAACCGGACCTTTTTTGCCGCTGTTAGGCGAAAATCGCTACGGAACGGTGCAAATTCCGGTCACGCTTCCCACCTGGGATGAAGTGGTCGGGCGCGAGGTGAAGGCGGATGAGTTCAATCGCTACATTCTGGACCACATCCATCGTGACGCCGGCACGCCGGTGTATACCATCCATGCCGAAGTGGAAGGGATTGCGTATCAGCATGATTTCGACGAACTGCTGACGATGGCCGCTCAGGAGGGCATTGAATTTTGCCCGTTGAGCGAGCTGCTGCCGGACGACCTCAGCACCCTGCCCGTGGGTAAAGTCGTACGCAACGAAATGGCTGGCCGGGAAGGCTGGCTTGGCTATCAACAAACCGTGAGTCCGGTCCCATGAAAACAGCCCGTTATGGCTTAGCGCTTCTCGCACTGTTTATCGTTTACTACCTCATTCCGGTCGATATCCGCCTGCTCTGGCAGCCTGATGAAACGCGCTACGCGGAAATCAGCCGCGAAATGCTGGCATCCGGAGACTGGGTAGTCCCGCATTTTCTGGGGCTGCGTTACTTTGAAAAACCGATTGCTGGCTACTGGATAAACAGCATCGGGCAGTTGCTGTTCGGGCACACCAACCTCGCCGTGCGCGCCGGTTCTATCTTCTCCACCGGTTTAGCGGCGCTGCTGGTCATCTGGATGGCCTGGCGTCTCTGGCGGGATAAGCGGACCGCTATTTTCTCCGGTCTTATCTTCCTGACCCTGTTCCTGGTGTATGGCATCGGCACGTATGCGGTGCTGGATCCTATCATCACCCTGTGGCTGGTGGCGGCGATGTGCAGCTTCTGGCTGGCCTCACAGGCTCAAACCGTTGCCGGAAAAGCGGGCGGCTATGTGCTGCTTGGGCTGGCCTGCGGAATGGGGGTGATGACCAAAGGCTTCCTGGCGCTGGCCGTTCCGGTGATTGGCGTGCTGCCGTGGGTGATCGCCCAGAAGCGCTGGAAAGAGGTGCTGATTTTTGGCTGGCTCGCGATCCTGAGCTGCGTGCTGATTGTTCTGCCGTGGGGGCTGGCCATTGCGCACCGTGAGCCTGACTTCTGGCGTTATTTCTTCTGGGTGGAACATATTCAGCGTTTTGCCCAGAGCGACGCGCAGCACAAAGCCCCGTTCTGGTACTACATACCGTTCCTGATTGCGGGCAGCCTGCCGTGGCTGGCGCTTTTGCCCGGCGCGTTTCGTCTCGGCTGGAATGACAGACAAAACGCGGGTGGCGGGTTCTATCTGCTGGGTTGGGTGGTGATGCCGCTGCTGTTCTTCAGCATCGCCAAAGGCAAGCTGCCGACCTATATCCTGCCGTGCTTTGCCCCGCTGGCGATCCTGATGGCGCGCTATGCCTGCCTCGCGGCGGAAAAAGGTGCCAGAGCGTTACGCATTAACGGCGGGATTAACCTGGCGTTTGGCGTTATCGGCGTGGCGGCGGCGCTGGTGGTCTCGCCGTGGGGGCTGTCTAAACATCCGGTCTGGACGTCGGTAGAACTGTATAAAGTGTTCTGCGCGGTGGTGGCGTTCCTCATCTGGGCCGCGGTAGGCTGGTTTACGTTCCGACAGAGCCAGCAGCGCTGGTGGCTGGCGGCACTGTGCCCCGCAGGGCTGGCGCTGCTGATTGGTTTTGCCATTCCGAACCTGGTGGTGGATTCCAAACAGCCGCAGTCGCTGGTCGATACCGTGCGCGAGCCGCTTCAGGAAAGCCGATTCGTGCTGGCCAATAACGTTGGCGTGGCCGCGGGCCTGGCGTGGGAGCTGAAGCGCAATGACATCACGATGTTCGATCAAAGCGGCGAACTGCGCTACGGACTGGATTATCCCGATGCGAAAGATCGTTATGTTGATAAAGATGACTTCGCGCAGTGGCTGGCGGAGCATCGTCAGCAGGGGCGCGTATCGCTGGTGATTCTTCTGTCAAAACACGATGAAATCGCGCGCGCAAATCTGCCGAAACCGGACAGCCTGTATATTCAGGGGCGTCTGGCCCTGCTGGAGTATCTGCCGAAGTGATGACCTGGATCTGGCTGATACTGGCAAGCCTGCTCAGCTGCGCGGGACAGCTGTGCCAGAAACAGGCCACCCGTCCGGCGAAAGCCGGGCGGCGCGGGGCGCACATCGCGCTGTGGCTTGGCCTGGCACTGCTGGCGCTTGGCAGCGGGATGCTGGTCTGGCTGGTGGTGCTGCAACGCCTCCCTGTCGGCATCGCGTACCCTATGCTGAGCCTCAATTTTGTCTGGGTGACGCTGGCGGCGAAGGCGTTCTGGCGTGAGCACGTCGCTGCGCATCACTGGCTGGGGGTAGGGTTCATCATCATTGGGATTGTTATCCTGGGAGGGAGCCTGTGAAAGGAGCGTTCTGGGCCATATGCAGCGTGCTGTTAGTCAGCGCGTCGCAGCTGCTGCTGCGCAATGCCATGCGGGCACTGCCACCGGTCAGTGAGATCATGGTGTTTGTTTCCGCGCTGTGGCACTTCTCGTCCGGCACGGGCGCGCTGCTGCTGGGGTTGACGGGGTATGTGGCGTCCATGGGCTGCTGGTATCTGGCGCTGCACCGTATGGCGCTCAGCAAAGCCTATGCCCTGCTGAGTCTCAGCTATATTCTGGTGTGGGGCGCCGCGATCCTGCTGCCGGGCTGGGGGGAGCGCTTCTCCTGGCACGGGCTGGTGGGGGTCGGGTTTATTATTCTGGGCGTGTTAGTGATTTTTCTGCCCCGAACGTCCCAACGTGAATAATCGACTCGTGGGTCAGGGTATAAGGGGTCGATGTGCAGACGGCAAGGCTCAGCGAGCCGACCTGTAGCTGACTGACCGCGTGCGTCTGCGCCGTGCTGTCGATGCTGACAATCTGCCATGCGCTGCCGCCACGCTGTTTCACAATCGCTTCTTTCCGCGTCCAGATGCGCCAGAACGCGGAAAGACGTTCCTCGGGCGCTTCACGCTCCAGCTCGTCATGCTCCGTCATGCTGAATACCGCATTAGCCAGCGCCTGCCAGTTCTTCCTCGGGCGAATCACTTCGATATCGCAGCCAACTTCACCTTCATCGCTCATCAGCAGGGCAATATCGTCACCGCTGTGGCTCAGGTTGAACCACAGCGGATGACCCTTCGCAAAGGCCGGTTTGCCCTGCTCGCCGTAAATGATGTCGGGGAGCGGGCGAGGGGATAACGTTCTGGCGAGCAGCGTCCTCCCGGCCAGCCAGGAGGCCTGTCGGGCACCCTGAGGCGCCCTGTCTGCGAGCGCTGACGCCAGCGGGTCCGCGCAAAGAGTGGAAATTTTTCCCAGTACAAACTGGTACATAGTTACGCCCAGCGTTTAATGATAATCGAGGTGTTGATGCCGCCAAACGCGAAGTTATTGCTCTGCAGATACTCGCAGTCAATCTGACGGGCTTCTCCCATAATATAATCTAAAGCACCGCATTGCTCATCCGGCTGCGTTAAATTGAGCGTCGGGGCAAACCAGCCTTCACGCATCATCTGCAGGCTCATCCACGCTTCCAGCGCGCCGCAGGCACCCAGCGTATGGCCAAAATAGCTCTTCAACGAGGAAACCGGCACGCTGTCACCATAGATAGCGGCGGTCGCCAGGCTTTCGGCGATATCGCCGCGATCGGTGGCGGTACCGTGCGCGGAGATATACCCCATATCCCGGGCGCTTAATCCCGCCATGGACAGCGACTGCTCCATGCAAATCTGCATGGTTTCACGCTGAGGCTGGGTGATATGGGCCGCGTCGCAGTTAGTGGCAAAGCCCACGATTTCGCCGTAGATCGTGGCCCCGCGCGCTTTTGCATGCTCCAGCTCTTCCAGAATCAGGGTGCCTGCGCCTTCCCCAATGACCAGACCATCGCGCTGCGTATCAAATGGCGACGGGGTGTGTTTAGGCGCGTCATTGCGCTGGCTGGTGGCGAACAGCGTGTCAAACACCGCCGCTTCAGACGGACACAGCTCCTCAGCGCCCCCCGCGACCATCACGGTCTGATACCCGTGGCGAATGGCCTCCCAGGCGTAGCCAATCGCCTGGCTGCCGGAGGTACAGGCGCTTGAGGTCGGGATGACGCGGCCACGTAGTCCAAAGAACAGGCCGGTATTCACCGCCGTAGTGTGCGGCATCATCTGGACGTAGGTTGTCCCGGTGATGTTATTGGTGTGCTTTTCGGTGAGCATGGTCGCGAATTCGCTGACCGGACCGGTGCTGCCAGTCGAAGAACCGTAGGCGATACCGGTTTGACCGTTGGTGAGCACCGCTTCGCCAATCAGCCCCGCCTGCTCCAGCGCCAGCTCGGTGGCGCGGGTCGACATCAACGACACCCGGCCCATGGCGCGAATACGCTTGCGGGTATAGTGCTCCGGCAGCGTGAAATCATCGATCGGCGCGCCCAGCAGGGTATGCAGGCCATCATACACCTGCCATTCCGGCATTTTACGCACCGCGTTTTCATACGCCAGCAGCCTGCTGGAAACGGATTGCCAGCTTTCGCCAAAGGCGGTCACGCCGCCCATGCCCGTAATCACCACGCGACGCGTCATAGCATTCCTCCGTTAATAGAAATGACCTGGCGGGTAACGTAGCCCGCAATATCCGACATCAGATAGCTTGCCAGCCCGGCGACCTCCTCAGCCTGGCCCATACGTTTCATTGGGATGATGGACATCGCTTCCTTCAGCGCGGCTTCTTCCATCTCAATCATGCCGGTATCAATCAGACCCGGGGCGATGCAGTTGACGGTGATTTTGCGTTTTGCCAGCTCAATCGCCAGCGCTTTGGTGGCGCCGATAATGCCCGCTTTGGCCGCGCTGTAGTTCACCTGTCCGCGGTTTCCCATCACGCCGGACACGGACGATAAGGTGATAATACGCCCCCCTTTACGGGTGCCAATCATCGGCATAATGCAGGGGTGAATGACGTTATAAAAACTGTCGAGATTGGTGTGGATCACGCTGTCCCAGTCGTCTTCGCTCAGCGCCGGAAAGGCGCCGTCGCGCGTAATTCCGGCGTTGTTGACAACGCCATACCATGCGCCATGGGCTTCAATCTCCTGCTCCAGCACTTCGCGGCACTGTTCGCGGTTGCCCACATCAAAGGCGAGTAAACGACCTTTGCCACCCGCCTGCGTGATGGCGTCCAGCGTCTCCTGCGCGCCTGCGGCATCACGATGGTAATGCACGCCTACGGTAAACCCGTCGGCGGCGAGCTGGCGGGCGATGGCGCGCCCTATGCCTTTGCTGGCCCCTGTGACCAGTACGGAACGACTCATGCGTTAGATCCCTGATTAAAAAGCGATGTTAATTCTTCTGCGCTCGGCTGGAAGGTGTTGACCCGGCCCGTGGCCAGCGTCTCTTCATTCGCGAAAATCGCGCATTCAAAGCTGCCGAAGCGTTCATCCTGCATCAGCAGCTTAACGGTGATGTCCAGCGTCAGGCCTGCGGCGAAATGCCCGCTGGCGCAGACCAGCTCGCGCGCGCCGAGCACCATGCCCAGCGCGATATGATCCTGCCCCTGCTGCTGGCGATGCCAGCCTGACCAGACGCCGACGGTCTGCGCCATCAGCTCGAGCGCGTACCAGCCCGGCAGGTCGCCATCGGCATTGAGAAACGGCGCCAGCACGCTTTGCCCGTTGACGGCCACGCGGCAGACCGCCGTGTCGTCCGTAACGTTCTCAACGGACCCCAGCAGCATCATTGGCGCCTCGTGCGGCAGGTAGGCTTCGGGTGATAAGTAGCTCATGAGGCTCTCCCCAGCAGGATGCTGGCGTTATTGCCGCCAAACGCGAACGAGTTAGACAAAATGACCGGCTTTTTCAGAGCGGCGCGCTGGTGCAGCAGGCCGCACGACGCCAGCGTGTCGTCCGGCGCGTAGCGGGCGAAGTCCTGCGGCGGCAACGGCAGATCGCGCGTCAGAATCAGCCAGCTCAGGGCCGCTTCGGTAATACCGGCGGCGCCCAGCGTATGGCCGGTAAGGTGTTTGGTTGAGCTGCACGGCACGCTTTCCCCGAAGAGATCGTGCACCACCTGCGATTCAATCTGATCGTTGAGCGGCGTGGCCGTGCCGTGCAGGTTGATGTAGCCGATATCCTGCGGCTGCATACCCGCTTCATTAAGCGCCTGTTTGATAGCCCTTACCGCCCCTTCACCCTGAGGATGCGGGGCGGAAATATGGTACGCATCGCTGGATTCGCCCGTTCCGAGCAGCGCCACGTCGGCGGGCTCCCGGCTCAATACCATCAGCGCGGCGGCTTCACCAATGGTGATGCCCTGGCGGTCGCGACCAAAGGGTTCACAGAGCGTAGGGGAGAAGGATTCAAGGCTGTTAAAGCCGTTGACGGGCATCCGGCTCAGGGTATCGGCCCCGCCGACGATGGCGATGTCCACCAGCCCGGCTTCAATCAGACGTTTGCCGCCGATCATCGCCCGCGCGCTGGAAGAGCAGGCCGTCGAGATCGTATAGGCCGGGCCTTCGAGCTGAAGCCAGTTGGCGAGGAAGCGGGACGGATCGCCAAGCTCCTGCTGCGGATACTGCCAGCGCGTGCTCGCTTCGCCATGGGTCATGCGCTGTACGTGTTCATCGCCTTCATCCAGCCCGGAGGTGCTGGTTCCCAGCACCACGGCCACGCGGTCGCGACCGACGCGGGCGATAGCCTCGTCGACGGCGGGCTGAATCTGCGCCAGCGCGGCCAGCAGCAGCTGGTTGTTGCGGGTGCGGTGTGCGGAGAAGGCGTCCGGGATGGGCGGAAGCTCGCCTTCCACGCCGCCCAGTACGGCTTCGGGTAAACCCTGCAACCAGCCGGTCCGGGCGTGCATCCCCGGCGCCACGCCTGCCGTCAGGTTCGCGGCAATCTCGTCAGGCGAGTTGCCCAGCGCGTTGACCATGCCAACAGCGGATATATAAATCATCTCAGTCACCCAGATATTGAATGGTGATGTGGTATTTAAAGACGTGTTGCTCGATGCTGATCGGCTCGCGCTTGCCTTTGCGCTGCAGGTAGACAATCTCCGTCACCAGCTTGCCGCTGGCGTTGCGCAGCTCGCGCCGATCGCCATTGTCCGTTAACGTCCAGCCCTTCGGCAACTGCGGCTGCCAGGCGCTAATCGGCCAGTGGCTGAGCATCACGTCGGCCAGCACCTGGCTGGCGGGCGGCAGCTGTGGCACGACGATCGACTGTTCGGTATGAATACCGGTCTCATCGTACGTTGCCAGGAACAGACGAATGCCCACGGAAGAGAGCCCGGCCAGCGTGACCTTATGCGCATCCGCGTTGAGCATCACCAGCAGGGACTGCGTTTGTCCGTTAAAGCTGCCTGTCAGCAGCTGCTGGGAGCTGACCGCCGGGCTAATGCCGGGCGGCGGCAGCGTCACTTTGGTGCCCGGCTGGAGCCAGGCCTGAGGCCGCGTCTCTTTGGTATCGGTCGAATGGCTGCAGCCCGCCAGCAGCAGCGCCGCGGCCAGCGCGACGGCGCGATAAAAAGCGTTCATTTACGTTTTCTCTCTTTCTTATCCGGCATCGCCAGCGGAGCCAGCAGGAAGGCGATAAAAATACCGCTCACCAGCACGATGCCAAAGCTGCTGATGGCCTGGGTGGCGCTGAAGACGAGCATGCCCAGCGTCAGCAGCGTGGTCATCATGGCCAGCGTAATCGCCAGCATCGAGGTCAGCGGCGTACCGCGCGGGTTGCTGAAAAACAGCGTGTAGTTAATGCCAATGCCGAGCACCAGTACCAGCGCCAGCAGTGAGAACAGATTCACCGGGTGGCCCGTTGCGGCCAGCACCGCCAGGCCGCAGCTCAGCGACAGCACGGACGGCACCAGGCTTATCAGCCCTTTACGCCAGCCGAGGCGCAGCATCGCCCCGCAGGCAATCACCGCCAGCGCGGCAAACAGTAGCCCCGTCAGCAGCGTGCGGTAGAGGGCAAACAGGCTGTCAAAGCTGGCTTTGCGATCGACCCAGACGACGCCGTCATGGCGCGCGGCCAGTTCACCGAGGTAAGCGCTGTTTTTCGCGCCGTCCACCGGCACGAGCACGCCGCTTTCCCCGTTGGGCAGGGTCAGCCAGAGCAGACGCCAGCCTTCGCTGGCCGGGCTTTTAAGCCACGCGTCCACGCTGACCGGCATGGCATCGAGGTTTGGGGATACGGCGCTGAGCCCGGCGCTTTTCAGCACGTTCGTCACCGCATGAGCAGCCTCGCGCAGTAGCTTCAGATCGCTTTTCTGGCGCGCCAGCGAGTTCAGCGGCAGGGTACGCCAGCGGGCGATCTCTCCGGCTTTCTGCGCCTGTGCCAGCGCCGGGGTAAAGGCTTCCAGCCGCTCCAGCGTTTGCTGAGGCGAGGCGCCATGCACCACAAACCATTTCTGATCGACACTCTGTCCGGTCAGGGCGGTAATGGCCTTCTCCTGCGCCAGAATATCTTTCGGCAGGGCCTGCAGCTGGGCGATGTCGTCGTCCACCCTCAGGGTGCTCATCCCCACGGCGGAGAGCAGCGCCAGCGCGACGGGCAAACCAACGGACAGTTTTTTATTGCGTCGCCAGGCGGCCAGCCAGCGCAGCATCAGGACCATCAGCGGAACCGGGCGCACCGGTAAACCGCGGCACAGCCACGGATGCCAGAAAATCACCGTCAGGCAGGAGGCGCTCAGCCCCACGGCGGCGAACACCGCCATCTGGCGGATCCCGGGGAAGGGGGCCAGCATCATAATCAGGTAGGCGGCAACGGTCGTCAGCAGCGCCAGCAGCAGCGCATTGCGCACTTTGGCCAGGCTTTGCCAGGGGGAATGCTCCGCGCCGTGCACCATCCGTTCGGTCAGGTAGTAGAGCGTGTAGTCGGCTGAAATACCGATGATGCTCATGCTCATCACCAGCGTCATCAGGTGCAGTTCGCCAAAGAGCAGCAGCGTCACTACCGTGCCCGCCAGCGCGCCGATGGCAATGGAGAGCACGCTCAGCAGCAGCGGGCGCAGGGAGCGGAACACCGCCACGATGAGCAGGAACACGCCAAGCAGGGTGGCGATGCCCAGCGTCGAGACGTCGCGTTTGGCCTGCTGGCTGGCGTAATCGCTGTAGAGCACGGTCCCGCGAGAAAGCAGCTGCGCCTGCGGGAAACGCGCTTTTAGCCTCTCCTGCAGCGCGTTAAGCGTCGTCACGAGCCGGTGGGTCTGCTGCATATCAAATGACGAGCCCGCCAGCTCGCCGTGCAGCAGATACCAGTAGTTTCCCGCCTCATCCTGTGTGACCAGCCAGCCGTCCATCAGCCGCAGCTTCTGGCCGTTTTGCGCCAGAGCGAGCTGCGAGCCGCGCATCAGCATCAGGGGATCGTTTTGCAGCTCTTTGCCGCTGACGCCGGAAAAGGCCGAATAGAGCTGAGATAAAATCCACTGCGCCTGCGCTTCTCCGCCGTTTTGCAGGCGGGCGCGGGTGGCGGGATCGATCAGGCCATTCCGGTGCTGCCAGAAGAACTCTCCCCAGGCCTTTTGCCCAGCGGCATCCATCGGGCCTTTGACCTCGCTGAGCGAATCGCTACTTTGCAGCAGCGCCAGCCACTGCTGCGCCACGCGCGGATCGGGCTCTTTGCCGGGGCTGACCAGCCAGACCAGCTGGCGGTCGAGACGCTGCATAAACCCGTCGTTGAGCGCCGGCGGGATCGCCCCCAGCGTCTGCTTCGGCAGCATGGCCAGCACGCTGCTGTTCAGACGCGCACCGGGCAGCAGCGACAGCAGCACGCCCAGCAGAATCAGGCATAGCGTGGCCCACAGCAGCGCTGGGCGCAGGGATTTACGGTGCGGCAAAGCGTTGGCGTTCGTCATCGGTCAGGCTGGCGGGCGTCAGTTGGTGGCGTGAAAGGGCGATATCGGTACGGTCGCCCTGTTTGTCGTTGAGACGAATCGTCTCCAGATAGGTCGCGCCGCCCAGATCGAGGGTGGCGAAAATCTTGTCCAGCGGCGTCGTTTTTGGCGTAAGCACCAGCGACCAGCGGCCCGCGCCCAGGTCTTTAAAATCGATGCGGAAGTTCTCTTCAAGCACCTTGCGGTCGGCCTGGAACAGGGCCCGCAGAAGATGGTTGAACTGGAACATCTGCGGATTATTGTCGGCGGTGACGGTCTGCGGCGGCTGGCCGTTAATGGCCTGAACCATCCGCTTGTCGTCCAGCAGGAGCATCATCGGAAACGGCGCTTTTTGATCCCACAGCAGGCCGCTGTCGCGGGCGATCAGCATCTCGCCCTGCGAGCGCAGCGGCTGCGGCATATCTTTTATGGTGCGAACCTGTTCGAAGTGCGCACGCACGACGGGCTGCCCGGTGAAGCGTTGCTGCAGTTCATCCAGCGTCACGGCGCTGACCAGCGGGCTGACGATCAGCGCCAGCAAAGGCAACCATCTCATGGCGTCACTCCCATTCGTTCAAACAGTATTGTCGGGCTCACAAAGCACATTTCGCGGGTGGCTTCTTCCACCGCCACCTGGATGGTGTAACCGGTGGTTGTGCGTTTGCCGGTCTGCGCATCGAAAATTTGATAGGCAATGCGCAGGCGGTTTTCATACTCTTCAACGTGCGCGCGGACGCGAATACGCTGCTCAAAGGTCACCGCATCGCGGTATTTCACCCGGGTATCGACGACGGGCCAGACGTAGCCGGAGGCCTTCATCTGGCGATAGCCATAGTCAAACTGATTGAGCAGCGCCTCGCGGGCGATCTCAAAGTAGCGGAAATAGTTACCGTGCCAGACCACGCCCATCATATCGACGTCGTGGAACGGAACGGTGATCTCAACTTCAGTCGTAAAGCGGGGATCGGTCAGCACCCTTTACTCCTTCTCTCTGGACTCTGGCAGATGCCAGAAATCGAAAAAATTAAACCAGTCGAGCGGCGACATGAGGGCGTAATGCTCCAGCCGCTGCGCGTAGCGATCGACAGTCTCCTGCAGCGCCTGCTGGCGTTCACCGCGCGGCAGGCGCAGCGGGTCGGCAAACGGTTCGCTGTGCAGGACGAGCTTACCCTGCTGGCGCAGGGCAAAAATCAGCACCACCGGGCAGCGCAGGATGGAGGCCAGGATAAACGGCCCCTGTGGGAACGGCGCTGGCTGGCCCATGAACGGACTCCAGATCACGCGCCACTCGCCGCCACGCTGCGGATTCACCGCGATGCGGTCGCCCACAATCGCGACCCATTCTCCCCGATCAAGCTTCTCTTTGATGGCAATCGCGGTGTCCGGGCCGATGTCGGTAACCGACATCAAATTCACGCCCGCCTGGGGCGCCATTTCGCTCATGATTTGCTTAAAGCGCTGGGCGTTCTCGCTGAAGACCAGGGCGGTGATAGTTTTGCTGCCGTCCAGCTGGGCCAGCGCCCGGCAGGCCTCAACGTCGCCAAGATGCGAGGCCAGCAGCAGCTTGCCCTGCGGCGCCGCGATATTAAGCGTTTCGCTCGCGCCGGGGGCAAAGACCACTTCGCGATCAAACTTCAGCTCACCGCGCCAGCTGGCGACTTTATCCAGCATCGCGTTGCCGAAGCGCATGAAATGGAAAAAGCTGTTGAGCCGCGGGGGAACGGGCATGTTCCGCTGACGCAGCTCTTGCTTCACTCTCTCAATCCACTGCCGCGAGGCCTGGCGCGCCGGACGCGCGATAAGCCAGTACACGCCGATTACCGGCCACAGCAGCACGGTAAAGGCCCGGCGCCCCATCAGCTTCCAGACGCGCAGCATCAGGCGCATGCCCCACAGGCCCTTGACCTCGTCCTGCTGCGCCCAGTGCTGGCGGCGTCGACGGAAAAGCAGGCCGGGCATGCGGGGCAGCATGCCGAAGAACAGCCGGGTATGCATCAGGGAGATCCGCACGTTATCTTTTAACGCGTCGAAGTGGGACAACCCGTCCTGCGGATAGGTGACGCGGGTGGGCAGAAAGACGCTGGTGTTGCCCTGCCAGTAGAGACGGACCATCACTTCGGTGTCAAAGTCCATCCGTTTGCCGAGCGTTTCACGCGCTGCCAGCCGCAGCGTGGGCGAGACCGGGTAGACCCGAAAGCCGCACATGCTGTCTTTAAGCTGCAGGGATAAGGTCTCAATCCACACCCAGACGTGGGTTACCCAGCGTCCGTAGAGTCGCGAGCGTGGAATGGAATCATCGTAAATGGGCTGTCCGGAAATCAGCGCGTCCGGGTGGCGCTCCGCCAGCGCCAGCAGTTTGGGGATATCTTCGATGGCGTGTTGACCGTCCGCGTCCACCTGCACGGCGTGGGTATAGCCCGCGCGCGCGCACTCCTCCAGCCCCCTGATGACCGCGGCACCTTTCCCGGCGTTTTGTGCCAGACGGACCAGCGTTACCTGTGGCTGCTCCGCCGCGAGGCGCTCGAGCTCCTGACGGGTGATCGCTTCGCTGCCGTCATCCACCACCAGGCACGGCAGGCCGAACGGGGCGAGACGCGACAGCACGCGGGCGATCATGTCGCCGTGGTTGTAGCACGGGATCAGCACGCAGGGGCGAAAGGTTACTGACATAGCCGAATTTTCCCGCTGCTGGCGGTATGGCGCTCCGCTCCGGCGTGACGCTGGTAGCTGAAGGTCAGCATCTGACGTTCGGCATGCCACTCAAGCACCAGCGTCACCGTGGTTTCCGGCAGCAGAGGCGCCTGGAACTTCACGTTTTGAATGCTGTGAAAGCGGTAGCCCGGCGCCAGTAACGTCGTGGCGTAGTGCATCACCCAGTCAAGCTGCGCAACGCCGGGCAGCAGCGGCTGTACGGCAAAATGGCCCTGAAACCAGAACAGCGCCGCGTCGAGATGCAAAATGATTTCCAGCTTCTCCGGCTGTGTCTGGCGGCGCTCAATTTCATGAATTTTCATGAAATAACTCCTCTAACTGCGCATAGACACGCTTGTTCATACTGTTTACCGGCATTTCATCGACAATGCGCCAGTAGCGCGGAACGGCGACGGGTTCAAGCCACGGCAGGAGCGCGCGACGCCAGGCGAACTCCTGCGCTTTTTTATCCTGCATATAGCCGCGCTGGCGAACCGCTTCGTCCAGGACCAGCAGTGCGCCAATCCCCTGACGGCCCCCGCGCGTGACCGGCAGCGCAGCCGCTTCGCAAATGCCGTCGATCTCCAGCAGGCGACGTTCGATCTCGTTAAGCGAGATGCGCTTTTCTTCAATTTTGACCACCCGCCCGCGACGACCGGCGATGCTGAACAGCCCCTCGCTGTCGAAGTGCAGGATATCGTCCAGCTGGAGTCCTTCAGCCTCGTGGATCAGTGGCGACGTGACGCGACAGGCATCATCTTCCTGATGGAAGATAACGCCGGGGAAGGCCAGCCACGGGACGTTATCCTGCTGGCGATGGCGCCAGGCGAGGATCCCGGTTTCGGTGCTGCCATAAATTTCATCCGGGCAGATGTTAAGCCAGCCCGCGGTGGTGGAAACGTCACACCAGGGCAGCATGCCCCCTGCTGAAATCAGCATTCTGACGGGCGGCGCGGGCAGTTCCGTATCCAGGCGCTTCAGGAACGCCGGGCTGCTGATGAACAGGTAGTGTTTGTCATGAGGAAGGGCGGCCAGCTGCTCTGCGTAGTAGAGCATCGCGGCATGCAGCGGCAGGCCCAGCGCCATCGGCAATACGATGCGGAATGTCAGGCCGTACAGGTGTTGCGGTACGACCGAGGCGACAACGCTACAGCCGGTCAGACGCTCGCCGAAGCGGTCAGCCAGCAGACGGGCTTCGCGATCCAGGCTGACGATGTGCTTAATCACCCGGCGCGGGGTACCCGTGGAGCCGGAGGTGAACAGCTCAACGAAGCGGCTTTCGTCAATCTCCGGCAGGGGCGCCCAGCGGCTAGCCGTCTGATGGCTGGAGGCCACCACAATCAGCTTGCCATGGAAATCGAGAGTCCTATCGCTCAGAACGCCGCTAAACAACGACTGCTGTTCTTCAAGCTGCGAGACGCGGCTATGGCCGGGAATGACCGGCGTTTTACCGGCATGCAGCGAGGCCAGAAGCGCAACGATAAACAGGTAGCTGTTTTCAAAGCACAGCGCCCATCGTTCGCCATCCTGCTGACGCAGGGTGTCGACCAGCAAGGTCACGTCGTGGCGCAGCTGGCCAAGCGTCCATGTACGATCGTCAAGCCAGGCAACGGGCGTATCGTCAGGGCGGGGCGCATTTAACCACTGGCCCAGCGGAAGAGGGTTAGTCATTGTGCATCTCTTTTTTAATCACCCGCTGGCGCACCAGCCACTCGGCCGCCATCAGCGTTCCCATCAGGATATAAGCCATCATACCGTTCCACAGCGTCCACAAACGCATGTCGCCATGGAGCACGGTGAACAGCGCCATCGCGCCGTTTCCGATGAAAAAGCCGCACCAGACGAGGGTCACCTTGCGGGTATAGCGCACGCCCTCCGGGGGCAGGTTTGGCTCGCGCAGGCGCGCCAGCCGTTCGACCAGCGGCATCGCGGTCCACAGCGAACCGCCGAACACGGCCAGCATCACAAGGTTGACAACCACGGGGTAGAACAGCAGCCACTGGTGGGTTTTCAGCAGGTAGCTTGCCGCGCAGAGCGCGATGCCCGCGAGCGCCACGCACTGAACCACATACCGCATCGGGCCGGCGTTCCGCCGCGCCTGGCGCAGCCGCAGCAGCAATACCAGCGCCATCACCGGCAACAGCCACTGCAGGCTGTTGTGGGTTAGCCCAAATCCAATCAGGAAGGGCCACGCCAGCAGCATCAGCCCCGTCAGCAGTGGGATGACCGGGAACGTCCGTCCACCACGCACGAGGTCTTACTCTTCGCGCAGAAGCTGTTCGACGGCGTCTACCACATCCTGAACGGTACGAACCGACTTGAAGGTTTCCGGCTTGATTTTCTTGCCCGTTTTCTTCTGCAGATGAACAATCATGTCCACCGCGTCAATGCTGTCCAGCTCCAGGTCTTCGTAAAGACGGGCTTCGGGCGTAATGTCCTGCGGGTCGATTTCAAAGAGCCTGGTCAGAAGGCCGCAGACTTCCTGATAAATGGTTTCTTGTTCAGTCATCGTTCACATCTCAGGCGCGTTGAGCGTTGATAAAGGACGCCAGCGTGGCGACGGAAAAGAAGTGCTGGCGCATCTCTTCGCTTTCGGCAGAAAGCACCACGCCATACTGGTTTTTTACCGCCAGACCCAGTTCCAGCGCATCAATGGAGTCCAGACCCAGCCCATCGCCAAACAGCGCGGCATCGGTATCAATATCCTCTGCGGTAAGCTCGTCCAGATTCAGCGTGGTGATAATGAGATTCTTAATTTCAAGATAAAGCGCTTGCATCATTAATTCCTGACAAAGATTGAAGGCCTGATGTTAATCGATGCTGCAGATGCCGGTTTAACTGCCTTGCCGCCAGCGCCGGTTCTTGTTCATTTGCATCGTAAAATTCGTCGATGTTCACGCGGTCGCGGACATCCACGGTGAAAACAGGTTTTTCTGGCGGTACATCATACCAGCGGTTTTTTTTATCCAGCAGGTGTTCGCTACAGTGGATCAGCACCACCCGCAGATCGCTGTTACAGCGCACGGCGATATTTGCCGCGCCGCGCTGGAGGGAGATAGCCTCGCCAAACCGGGTACGCGTGCCTTCCGGGAAGATTAACAGCGTGTCGCCCTGAGCCAGACGCTGCTGGCTGGCCGCGAGCAGGGGCTCGGCTTCGCTGTTAATCAGGTAATCCGCCGCGCGGATGACGCCGCTGACAAAGGGATTGCGCAGCAGCGCGCTTTTCACCAGGCAGTCGGTTTCGGGCATCACCGACGCCAGAATCACGTAGTCTATTAACGTGGGGTGGTTAGCCACCACCAGACAACCCCGATCGCTGCGCAGCGCGTCAAGATTGTGAATGCGATAGTCCAGTACGCCGAGGCCGCGCGCCACGGTCAGGAAGAAGCGGAAGCTGGCCGCAATGCTGCGACGCGCCAGGCGGCGACGGCTGGCGCGGTCGCGCTGGACGATCAGCAGCAGGTTGAACCAGACCAGCGACAGCAGCAGCCCGCCCACGCCAAACAGCGCGAAGCAGAAGCCGGTCATCGCCAGACGCCATAGCCAGTTGATACGGGCAGCCAGGCGGTTCATGCGCGCGTCCATTGCCACAGCAAACGTTCGCCGGGCACCGCAAACTGACGTTCCTCGCTGAGATAGCGCTGCAGGAACATCAGGCTTTGCGGCAGGGCGGGTTCTTCACCCGTGCTGCCGCTATGGGTTTCACACTGCATTCCGTTGCCGGATTCAATCACCAGCGCCAGCGCGTAAGGCCAGGTGGGCATCTGCGGCGGTAGCGCCGGATGGTAAAATTCCGGCAGCGCGCCGTCAAAATCGACCAGCAGGACGCGGGAATAGCCCGCATGCAGCAGGCTCAGCACTTCACATAAGGCCTGCTGGAAGGTGTCCAGCCCGGCAGAAATGGATGACGAGACGATGGCCTGGCGTGCGGTAATCGTAAGATTGCCCACCGCGGAATTGTGCACGGACATCGCGAAGTCGGTGGGTGAAACGGACTGCCCGGTCGCCAGAGCATGCAGAATACGGTCGTTGCGCTCCAGCTCGCCGTGGCGGCTGGAATAGACGACGGCATCAATGGCGTGGTTTTGCAGCATGGCAAGACCAATATCCACCGCCAGCTTACTGCCTGAGTTGAGGCGGCGTGCGGTCATCATGGGTAAAGCGGTCAGGCGGGGAAGCGGGGCCGCTGGATCGACGGTCAGCTGCAGGCGCGACCACGCCTGCCACTCTGTGGCATCGCTGAGTCCTGGCGCTCTCGCCTGCCAGTCGATAATGTTCAGTGAAAATTTCATCTACGCGCGTCCGCGACAAAAAAACCGTATTCAAAGGGCAGGCTGGGCCACCCGGGCAGCTAAGCTGCTCTATTGTTCACGTTTGGTGCATATCAGCAGGGTATGACCGACCCCAAGGTTGTCCAGCCGCTGTTCAACGCTGAAACCTGCGCTCTCCAGGTAGCGATAAAACTTCTCTACGCTGTAAAACCGGCTATTGCCATTCGCCATACAGGTGAAATAGAGCGAGGTGGCATTCAGGCTGAAAGAGGCTGCTTCAAATTTCTGAGCATCCCAGAAAAGCTCCATGATGCACAAACGTGCGCCTGGCTTCATGGCCTGTGCGACGCGCGTCAGCATGGCGACAATCTGATCCGGAGAGAAACAATCCAGGAACTGGCTCATCCACCAGACGTCGGCGTCACCCGGCAATGTTGCTGGGCTAAGCATATCGACAGCATGGAATGCAATACGATGAGAAAAACCTGCTTTTGCGATGTTTTCCTGCGCCAGCGCTATCTGCTGCGGCAGATCGAGGATCGTCACGGCAACATTTTCGTCATAGCGGCAGCAGCGTAACGACCATTTACCCGTATTTCCGCCCACATCGTACAATTTTGTCGGCGAGCTTGCGAATATATATGGCAAAGCAGCGTCAAAAGCGGCGTCAGAATAGTAATGATCGAAGGCGAACCAGCTCTCTTTCGCCGGAGCTGGTAATTGGGATAACGCCGGGTAGATGGTTGGCCAGTTGCCAAACACGGCTAATCCGGCCGGTTTTTCCTCCTGCAGGGCGTCCGCCAGGTGAAATAGCCCCTGATAACAAACGTCCTGGGTGAAATCCATATTTACGCGGGTCATTTCGTCGTGCAGTAAAAAATGGCCCACTTTCGCCAGAAAATAACGTCCATTCTGTTGGGTAACGATTCGACCGCTTAATCCCATATCCAGCAGTACGCTGACGCCATAGCTGCCGAGCGTGCTGTGTTCGGTTATTTCCTCGAGGCTTGCGCCCTCTTTTCCTTGTTTATCGAGCCAGGCGAGAACGCCTGAGTTACGCAGACAAAGCGCAGTCTGGAATAACATCGGGGCAAAGGCGATGCGTTGCGCTTCGGTAATGGCATCCAGTGCGCTGAGTGTGTCCTTTTCGTACATTCCTGCGTAACCTTTGAGGCTAATAAAGAGAGGTTATCGGGCCATACGCGGCCCGACTTTAGAAAAAAATTACAGCGCGGCGCTAGCGGAGAGGTTCAGCTGAATGTCGTGGTCGAGGTTATTCACCCAGCGGTTATAATTTTTGTGGATTTTACCGTCTGCCGCTTTCAGGTTAAGGCTGTTTTCATAGTTGATTGAATAGCTTGTGGCCGTGTACGGAATACTCACCTGGACCGAGTGATCGCGTGACTGCAGACGCCCCTTAATCATTCCCGGGCCGGTTTCCGTCATGATCCAGTCGCGTTTTTGGCCTGCTTTCAAAATTGCCGTTTTTACCTGATCGGCAGTATGGCCCGCGCTGACAATAGAGTGAACCTGAGCGATTGGCGCGGTACGCGCGCAGCCTGCCAGCGCGCCAACGAATACGGCAGCAGCACACCATTTAACGATCTTTTTCATCAACAACTCCATATCAATAATAACAATTAAAGGCAGTGGTTTTTACAAATAATATTCATCCGGCTTTTTGTTATCGCCAGGCGTATTTTTAATCAATATTAATGTTTGCATTACGTTGAAGCGAAGGCGGGAATAATAGCATGGAAAATAAATAAGGATTTCATTTTTTATAATTTGCGTTAAATCATGAATTGCGTTTGAACGTAATGCGCGCGGCGTAATTAAAACCGGAATGAATATCGCCTTAACGCAAATAAAAATACCGCGACGGATTAGGGGCGCGGTAATTCATGGTGTATTACTGACGGTTTAAACCTACCTGTAAAGGTAGGTCGGTTAGCCGGGTAACCGGCTTTTCGGCCTCCCCGGACCGAGCAGGATCGCCAGCTTGCTGCCGCCTTTGGTGGTTTCCATCCAGATTTTACATACGCTGGTAAGGGGGACCGACAGCAGCATACCGACCGGGCCCAGCAGCCATCCCCAAATCAGTAAGGATAAAAAGACCACCAGCGTCGACATGCCCAGCCGGTGCCCCATCATGCGCGGCTCAAGAATATTGCCCAGCACCATATGCACCACGAGGAACAGCGCGCCGACCAGCATGCATTCGTAGAAGCCGTTAAACAGAAACGCCTGAATCATCGGCGGCACGGCGGAAAGTACCGCGCCAATATTGGGCACGTAGTTCAGCAGAAAGGCCAGCACGCCCCACATCAGCGCGAACTGCACGTCCATCAGCATCAGCCCCAGCCAGACAATCACCCCGGTCCAGACGCTCAGGAGCGTTTTCAGCGCCAGATATTTGGAGACGCCCTTCAGGGCCCGGTGTAACCCGGCAATGTGAATTTGCGGATTGTTCAGCGCAAAGCGCAGCTTATAGGGGACGTGGCGGACTTCGAACAGCATAAACACAACGGTCATGACCAGCAGCAGAATGCTGGCCATCGCGCCGGAAAGCCCCGTCATCAAGGTGGTGGCGTAGGTCATGACCTTCTCGGAGTCCATCCTGCGCAGCATCCGTTCGGGTGAGATATGCAGATTGAGGAAGGGCACCATCTCCTGCAGCGCGACAATTTTACGCGTCAGCTCTTTATTGTACTGCGGCAGCATGGTGGAGAATTCGCTCAGCGATGCCGCCAGCACGCCGAAGAGCGCCGTCAGGCCAATCAGCATGACAATAACCACGATGGTGATGGCTACCGGACGGCTGACGCCCCGGCGTAAAAACCAGGTGACCAGCGGATTTAGCACAATGGCAAAAAAGAGCGCCAGCAGGAGCTGAACAATAATATCGGCGGCAGCATGGATACCCGCAAGGATAACCACCAGGCAGGCGAGTTTTAATAAGATGTGGAGTCCAGCTTTGTCGGACGGGTTAGCGATCATGCGTGTTCCTTAATATGATGACCCGATAAGTGTAGTGCCCGGGCTTCGCTTCGTCTGGCACCGTTAATCTGAAAGTCGGGGCTGATTTTCTTATTGCGCCGTGGTAATAGTGAAACACTGTTGTAAAAAATCCAGGTAGAACCCCATGCCCGAACCTGCCGCTGAACCGGCACTGAGCGGACTGCGCCTCAATCTGCGCATCGTTTCCGTTGTGATTTTCAACTTTGCCAGCTATCTGACCATTGGCCTGCCGCTGGCGGTCCTGCCGGGCTATGTCCATGACGTGATGGGCTTCAGCGCCTTCTGGGCGGGGCTGGTGATAAGCCTGCAATATTTCGCCACGCTCCTCAGCCGCCCGTATGCCGGGCGCTACGCGGACACGTTCGGTCCAAAAAGCATCGTGGTGGTGGGATTGTGCGGCTGTTTCCTTAGTGGCCTGAGCTACCTGCTGGCTGCCACCACCGGCCACTGGCCGCTGGTCAGCCTGGCGCTGCTCTGCCTGGGCCGCGTCATTCTTGGCATCGGGCAAAGTCTGGCGGGAACCGGCTCAACGCTGTGGGGCGTGGGGGTGGTAGGCGCGCCGCACATTGGCCGGGTGATCTCCTGGAACGGGATTGTCACCTACGGTGCGATGGCGCTCGGGGCGCCGCTCGGCGTGGCCTGCTATGCGTTTGGCGGGCTGTATGGGCTGGCTATCACCATTATGGCGGTCGCGCTGCTGGCAATCCTCTTTGCGCTGCCGCGCCCGAAAGTGAAGGCCAGCAAAGGCAAGCCGCTGCCGTTTCGGGCGGTGCTGGGGCGCGTCTGGCCGTACGGCATGGCCCTGGCGCTGGCGACCACCGGCTTCGGCGTGATTGCGACCTTCATTACCCTGTTCTACGACGCCAAAGGCTGGGACGGCGCAGCCTTTGCGTTAACCCTTTTTAGCTGTGCGTTTGTTGGCGCCCGCCTGCTTTTCCCTAACGGCATCAACCGTCTTGGCGGACTGAATGTGGCGATGATCTGCTTTGCGATAGAGATTGTCGGGCTGCTGCTGACCGGAATAGCGATGGTGCCCTGGGTCGCGAAAGTGGGCGTGTTCCTCGCGGGGGCTGGCTTTTCCCTGGTCTTCCCGGCGCTGGGCGTGGTGGCGGTAAAAGCCGTACCGCAGCAGAATCAGGGGGCGGCGCTGGCGACCTATACGGTGTTTATGGATATGTCTTTAGGCATTACCGGCCCGCTGGCGGGGCTGGTGATGGCCTGGGCAGGAGTTCCGGTGATCTATCTTGCCGCGGCGGGACTGGTGGTGATTGCGCTGCTGCTGACGTGGCGGCTAAAAAAATGGCCCCCGGTGCAGGCACCGGAGGCCACGTCATCATCGTGAAGCGTTACTGGATCACGATGGTGTTAATAATGTTTTCAGCAGCCGTCTGCGCTTTCTGCTGATCTTCCGCTGGCAGGGTGATCTGCAGGGTCAGCAGCTTATTATCAACCTTGCCCAGCACCACAGAAGAGTATGCGGTCTGGCCTTTTGCGGAGATGATGCTGTCGAGCTGTTGCAGCGTGTGGCCTTTCAGCTCGATGGATTTATTGGTCACGACCTGCAGCTGAGGATCGCGGCCGCGCTGCTGATCTTCCAGACGTTTGGACAGGACGGCCAGATCTTCGCTGGTATCGTCGCCCACAATCACAATAACCGCTTTCTGCCCGGTTGCGTCGGAGTAAACGTGCATGTTATTCGCCTGGGTCCCCAGCTTGCCGCTCTGATCGGTCATATCGGCTGGCAGAGAGAAGCTGAGTTTGCCATCCATCAGATTCACCGGCTGGCCGGTCGCGTTGCTCTCTGCGGATGCGCCCTGAGCAGGCGTTTTCGTGTCGCTGTTATCACAGGCTGCAAGACCCACAACCAGCAGGCCAATCCCGACATATTTAACCAGATTGCGCATTGACTTCTTCCTTTCGATAAACGGCCATAACGGCTCATTCGCTCATCTTATCACAACTGATAAAGCGAACCCTTAACCAGCCTGCAATGCCGTGATTTCAGATTTATCTGCCAGCCTTTTCAGCAGCATATTGAGCAGCACGCCGTACATCGGCAGGAAGAACACAATGCTAATGAGCACCTTGAAGCAGTAGTCCACCAGCGCGATTTCCATCCAGTGTTCAGCCATGAACGCATCCGGGCTGCGCCAGAAGGCGATGAAGAAGAAGGCCAGCGTATCGCTCACGTTACCGAACAGCGTGGAGGCGGTTGGCGCCATCCACCAGCGATGATTCTGACGCAGGCGGTTAAACACATGCACATCGAGGATCTGCCCCAGCGCGTAGGCCATAAAGCTTGCCGCGGCGATACGGGCAACAAACAGGTTGAAGTGGGTTAATGCTTCAAAGCCCTGCCAGCTTCCCATATAAAACAGTGACGAAACCACGTACGAGATGAACAGCGCCGGGAGCATGACCGAAAAAATAATACGGCGAGCCAGCGGTGCGCCAAAGATACGCACGGTCAAATCCGTCGCGAGGAAAATAAACGGGAAGCTGAATGCGCCCCAGGTGGTGTGAAAACCAAAGATGGAGATCGGGAGCTGCACCAGATAGTTGCTGGAGGTGATCACCAGCAAATGGAAAAGCGAAAGCCAGAACAACGCTTTTACGCGCTGTGATTCAGAAAACGACGTCATATTGTGACCTTTTTATACGTTGGGGTGAGGGAACCCAATAAAAACCGCAGCATGATACTGCTTTGTCAGGACATTGCAATGGTTAGTTTTTACGCAATCGTTAACCTGGTTTGCATTGATCGCAACCGGGCGTAAACTACAGCCGTTTTTACCAGACCGAGAAGACCATGACCGACCTGTTTTCCAGCCCAGACCACACTCTTGATGCCCAGGGCCTTCGCTGCCCGGAGCCGGTAATGATGGTACGCAAAACCGTGCGCAACATGCAGACCGGTGAGACGCTGCTGATTATTGCCGACGACCCGGCCACGACCCGCGATATTCCCGGCTTTTGTACCTTTATGGAGCATGAACTGGTGGCACAGCAGACCGAAGCGCTGCCGTACCGGTATTTGATTCGTAAGGGGTAGATGGGCTGGCGTTGCTGTAGGTCGGGTAAGGCGAAGCCGCCATCCGACGAATATGTGTCCTCTGCGGCCTGATGCCCTCACCCCGACCCTCTCCCACGGGGAGAGGGGGCAAACACTAAAAACGGCAATCTTTGATTGCCGTTTTGCGTTTACCTAGCCTTTCATCCACGCGCGGATCCCGTCCAGGAACATCTGCGTTGCCATCATCACCAGAATCAGCCCCATCAGGCGTTCCAGCGCGTTCACCCCTTTCTCACCCAGCAGGCGCAGGAATAGCGACGACTGCAGCAGGATGATAAACGTCCCGCCCCAGGCGATCAGCAGGGCAATCACCAGATGGCTCATCTGGTTCGGATACTGATGCGACAGCAGCATCAGCGTGGCCAGAATCGTTGGCCCGGCGACGAGTGGAATCGCCAGCGGCACGATAAACGGCTCTTCACCCGCGGGCAGGCCGCTGCTGCTGCCTTCCGCGCTCGGGAAAATCATCTTAATGGCAATCAGGAACAGAATAATCCCGCCGGAAATCGAAACGGTTTCGGCGCGCAGGTTGAGGAATGCGAGAATTTTCTCACCGGCAAACAGGAAGATAAACATCACCAGCAGGGCGATGAGCAGCTCGCGGATCATAATCGCCCGGCGGCGCTTCGGCTCGGTGTGCTTCAGCACCGACATGAAGATAGGCAGGTTTCCCAGTGGATCCATAATCAGGATCAATAAAACCGCCGCGGAAATGATTTCACTCATCTTTAAATTATCCCTGATACTTAGTAGTGTTATTCCGATGATTAGCGCTTTTTCTGATTGCCGGGCAATCATCGATTAATTTCGCTTGCGACTTTGGCAGCATTTTGTAATGTGAAGCATATCCCAGTTCAATACTGGCTTGCACAATCAGCACACACCCTCAGCAGGAAAAAAATGCTATGAAAAACGTTGGTTTTATCGGCTGGCGCGGTATGGTCGGCTCTGTACTCATGCAACGCATGGTTGAAGAGCGCGATTTCGACGCTATCCGCCCGGTCTTCTTCTCCACTTCCCAGCTCGGCCAGGCTGCTCCGTCCTTTGGTGGTACCACAGGCACGTTGCAGGATGCTTACGATCTGGAAGCGCTGAAGGCACTCGACATTATTGTGACGTGCCAGGGCGGCGATTATACCAACGAAATCTATCCAAAGCTGCGTGAAAGCGGCTGGCAGGGCTACTGGATTGACGCGGCCTCTTCGCTGCGCATGAAAGACGATGCCATCATCATTCTCGACCCGGTAAACCAGGGCGTCATCACCGACGGCCTGAACAACGGCGTGAAAACCTTTGTCGGCGGTAACTGTACCGTCAGCCTGATGCTGATGTCCCTCGGCGGCCTGTTCGCGCAGGATCTGGTTGAGTGGGTCTCCGTGGCGACCTACCAGGCGGCGTCCGGCGGCGGCGCGCGTCATATGCGCGAGCTGCTGACCCAGATGGGCCTGCTGCACCAGAGCGTCGCGACCGAGCTGGCAAACCCGGCGTCCGCGATCCTCGATATTGAACGTAAGGTCACTCAGCTGACCCGCAGCGGCGAGCTGCCGGTGGATAACTTCGGCGTACCGCTGGCCGGTGGCCTGATCCCTTGGATCGACAAACAGCTGGATAACGGCCAGACCCGCGAAGAGTGGAAGGGCCAGGCTGAGACCAATAAAATTCTCGCGACCGCGAACACCATTCCGGTTGACGGTCTGTGCGTGCGTATCGGCGCGCTGCGCTGCCACAGCCAGGCCTTCACCATTAAACTGAAAAAAGATGTGTCTATTCCGACCGTGGAAGAGCTGCTGGCCGCGCACAACCCGTGGGCGAAAGTGGTACCAAACGATCGCGATATCACCATGCGCGAGCTGACCCCGGCTGCCGTTACCGGCACGCTGACCACGCCGGTTGGCCGTCTGCGTAAGCTGAACATGGGGCCGGAGTATCTCTCCGCGTTCACCGTCGGCGACCAGCTCCTGTGGGGCGCCGCCGAGCCGCTGCGCCGCATGCTGCGCCAGCTGGCGTAATAATTTGTTAACTACCGGGGGTGATTTTCACCCCTTTTTTTTGCGTACTACATGGAGTAACACGCGTATGTCTTATTTTTTATCAGGAGTCATCTAGAGCGTTGGCTATGCTTTAAGGAAGAGTCATTTCTTACCTGAGGTTCGAACGGAGCAGAATGGATGCACATTTTTGTGCTGTCCCGTTCAGGTCACATTAAAAGTCGTCCCGGAGCGCTTAAAAAGGACGACATAAAAAACAGGATGAATACCATGTCCGATCGTGTGGATAGAGACGTGATTAATGCGCTTATTGCGGGTCATTTTGCTGACCCCTTTTCTGTGCTTGGGATGCATCAAACTGAGGATGGCCTTGAAGTTCGGGCACTGTTACCGGATGCCACAGAAGTCTGGGTGATTGAACCCAAAACCGGCCGCAAGGTGGGTAATCTTGAATGCCTCGATTCCCGTGGCTTCTTTTCGGGCGTAATGCCCCGCCGTAAAAACCCTTTTCGCTATCAGCTCGCCGTTCTCTGGCACGGTCAGCAAAACCTGATTGACGATCCTTACAGCTTCGGCCCTCTGCTTAAAGAGATGGACGCCTGGCTGCTCTCCGAAGGAACGCATCTTCGCCCTTATGAAACCCTGGGTGCCCATGCCGATACCATGGACGGCATTACCGGCACGCGGTTCTCCGTGTGGGCACCTAACGCCCAGCGCGTCTCCGTTGTCGGCCAGTTCAACTACTGGGACGGTCGCCGCCACCCGATGCGCCTGCGCCGGGAAAGCGGCATCTGGGAGCTGTTTATCCCCGGAGCGCACCCCGGGCAGCTTTATAAATTCGAGATGATCGACGCCAACGGAAAGCTGCGCATTAAAGCCGACCCGTATGCCTTCGAAGCGCAGATGCGCCCGGATACCGCGTCGCTGATTTGCGGCCTGCCGGAGAAGGTCGTCCAGACGGAGGAGCGTAAACAGGCCAACCGCTTTGACGCGCCCATCTCCGTCTATGAGGTACACCTTGGCTCCTGGCGTCGCCACACCGATAACAACTTCTGGCTCAGCTACCGTGAGCTTGCCGACCAGCTAGTGCCCTATGCCAAATGGATGGGCTTTACCCACCTTGAGCTGCTGCCGGTCAACGAGCACCCGTTCGACGGCAGCTGGGGCTATCAGCCCACCGGGCTGTATGCGCCAACGCGCCGCTTTGGCACGCGCGATGACTTCCGCTATTTCATTGATGCCGCGCACGCCGCCGGGCTGAACGTCATCCTCGACTGGGTGCCGGGCCATTTCCCTGCGGATGATTTCGCGCTGGCAGAGTTTGACGGCACGAAGCTGTACGAGCACAGCGACCCGCGCGAAGGCTATCACCAGGACTGGAACACGCTGATCTACAACTACGGTCGCCGTGAGGTCGCAAACTACCTGGTAGGGAATGCCCTGTACTGGATCGAGCGGTTTGGTATTGACGCCCTGCGCGTCGATGCGGTGGCGTCGATGATCTACCGCGACTACAGCCGCAAAGAGGGCGAGTGGATCCCGAACGAGTTTGGCGGGCGTGAAAACCTGGAAGCGATTGAATTCCTGCGCAATACCAACCGCATTATCGGCGAACAGGTGGACGGTGCCGTGACCATGGCGGAAGAGTCGACCGACTTTGCGGGCGTCTCCCGTCCGCCGTCATTAGGCGGCCTGGGGTTCTGGTATAAGTGGAACCTGGGCTGGATGCACGACACGCTCGACTACATGAAGCTGGATCCGGTTCACCGTAAATATCATCACGATAAGCTGACGTTCGGGATGCTCTACAACTACACCGAAAACTTCATGCTGCCGCTGTCGCATGATGAAGTGGTGCACGGCAAAAAATCCATTCTCGACCGCATGCCGGGCGACGCGTGGCAGAAGTTTGCCAACCTGCGCGCCTACTACGGCTGGATGTTTGCCTTCCCGGGCAAGAAACTGCTGTTTATGGGCAATGAGTTCGCACAGGGACGCGAGTGGAACCACGACGCCAGCCTCGACTGGCACCTGCTGGAAGGAGGCGACAACTGGCACCACGGGGTGCAGCGTCTGGTGCGCGACCTGAACCTGACCTACCGCCACCACAAAGCGCTGCACGAGCTCGACTTCGATCCGTACGGCTTTGAGTGGCTGGTAGTGGACGACCACGAGCGCTCGGTGTTTGTCTTTGTGCGTCGTGACAAAGCGGGTAACGAAATCATCGTCGCCAGCAACTTCACGCCGGTGCCGCGCGAACACTACCGCTTCGGCATTAACCAGCCGGGCAAATGGCGCGAGATCCTGAATACCGACTCGATGCACTATCACGGCAGCAACGCCGGTAACGGCGGGCTGGTCCAGAGCGACGCCATCGAAAGCCACGGGCGACCCAACTCCCTGAGCCTGACGCTGCCGCCGCTTGGCACCATCTGGCTGATGCGGGAGGGCGAATGACGCAGCTTACGGCAGGTGAACCCGAACCGCTCGGCGCGCGTTTTGACGGAAAGGGTGTCAATTTCACCCTCTTTTCCGCTCATGCTGAGCGGGTAGAACTGTGCGTGTTTGACGGGGAAGGTAACGAGCACCGTTACGATTTACCCACGCGCACGGGGGATACCTGGCACGGCTACCTGGCCGGGGGACGGCCAGGCATGCACTATGGCTTTCGCGTGCACGGTCCGTGGGAGCCGGCGCAGGGCCACTGGTTTAACCCGGCGAAGCTGCTGATTGATCCGTGCGCGCACCGCGTGGACGGTGAATTTAAAGACGACCCGCTGTTCCACGTGGGCTACGGCGAGCCCGACCACCGCGACAGCGCGCCCGTCGCGCCAAAAAGCGTGGTGGTGAACGATCTTTATGACTGGGAAGACGATGCCCCGCCGCAGACGCCGTGGGGCAATACCGTCATTTATGAAGCCCACGTCAAAGGGCTGACCTACCTTCACCCGTCGATCCCCAAAGAGATGCGCGGCACCTATAAGGCGCTCGGGCATCCCACCATGATCGCCTACCTGAAGCACCTCGGCATCACCGCCCTGGAACTGCTTCCCGTCGCCCATTTTGCCAGCGAGCCGCGTCTGCAGCGGCTGGGGCTTAGCAACTACTGGGGCTACAACCCGCTGGCGATGTTCGCGCTTGAGCCGCGCTATGCCGCCCATCCGGAAAAGGCGCGGGACGAGTTTCGCGATGCGGTGAAGGCGCTCCACGCGGCGGGCATTGAGGTCATTCTGGACGTCGTGCTGAACCACAGTGCTGAAAGCGATCTCGACGGTCCGACGCTCTCCATGCGCGGAATTGATAACCGTAGCTATTATTGGATCAGGCAGGATGGCGATTATGAGAACTGGACCGGCTGCGGTAACACGCTCAACCTCAGCCATCCGGCGGTCACGCATTTTGCTTATGAATGCCTGAAATACTGGGTGGAAACGTTCCACGTCGACGGTTTTCGTTTCGACCTGGCGCCCGTAATGGGGCGCACGCCGGCGTTCACCCAGCAGGCTCCGCTGTTTGAGGCGATAAAAAACTGTCCGGTGCTTTCGCAGGTGAAGCTCATCGCGGAGCCGTGGGACATCGGGGAAGGTGGTTATCAGGTCGGGAATTTCCCGCCGCTGTTTGCCGAGTGGAACGATCACTACCGCGATGCCGCGCGCCGCTTCTGGCTGGAACGGAATCTGTCGCTGGGGGAGTTCGCCGGACGCTTTGCCGCTTCAAGCGATCTCTTTAAGCGCGACGGCAAACGCCCGTCGGCCACCGTCAATCTGTTGACGGCACACGACGGTTTTACGCTCAGGGACTGCGTTTGTTTCAATCAGAAACACAATGAGGCAAACGGCGAAGAGAATCGCGATGGCACTAACAATAACCATAGCTTTAATCATGGTATAGAAGGGTTAGGCGGAAGCCTGGACGTCATCGAGCGGCGACGCGCCAGCGTTCATGCTTTGCTGACAACGCTTTTATTGTCGCAGGGCACGCCGATGCTGCTGGCAGGCGATGAACACGGCCATAGCCAGCACGGTAACAACAATGCGTATTGCCAGGACAACACGTTAACCTGGCTCGACTGGGGTGAAGCCAACAGCGGGCTGATTCATTTTACCGCTGCGCTGATCCATCTTCGCCAGCAGATCCCCGCGCTGACCGCCGACCGCTGGTGGGATGAGGGTGACGGCAACGTTCGCTGGTTGAATCAAGACGCGCAACCGTTAAGCGCGCAAGAGTGGCAACACGGCGTACCACGCCTGCAAATCCTGCTGTCGGATAAATGGCTGGTCACGCTGAACGCGACGGATGACGTCGCAGAGATTGTTTTACCTGAAGGGGAATGGCGAGCTGTTCCCCCCTTTGCCGGAGCGGATAATCCGGTAGTAATGGCTGTCTGGCACGGGCCTGCGCACGGAGTGTGCGTATTCCAAAGATGATAAAAAAGGAGTTAGTCATGGTTAGATTAGAGAAGAACGATCCCTTAATGTTGGCGCGCCAGCTACCATTAAAAACGGTTGCCCTGATACTTGCGGGTGGACGTGGTACCCGTCTGAAAGATTTGACCATCAAGCGCGCGAAACCGGCTGTTCACTTTGGTGGTAAGTTCCGTATCATCGACTTTGCGCTCTCCAACTGTCTCAACTCGGGCATTCGCCGTATTGGCGTCATTACGCAGTATCAGTCGCACACGCTGGTTCAGCATATCCAGCGCGGCTGGTCATTCTTCAGCGAAGAGATGAACGAGTTTGTCGATCTCCTTCCCGCTCAGCAGCGCGTCCACGGCGAGAACTGGTACCGCGGAACGGCGGATGCGGTGACGCAGAACCTCGACATCATTCGTCGCTACAGCGCGGAATACATCGTGATCCTCGCCGGGGACCATATCTACAAGCAAGATTACTCCCACATGCTCATCGACCACGTCGAAAAAGGGGCGCGCTGCACCGTAGCGTGTCTGCCTGTGCCCGTTGCTGAAGCGACGGCGTTTGGCGTGATGCATGTGGATGCCGACGACAAAATTATCGACTTTGTTGAAAAACCGGCGAACCCGCCAACCATGCCCGGCGATGACACCAAATCGCTCGCCAGCATGGGGATTTATGTCTTTGATGCAGATTATCTTTATGAGCTGCTGGAAGATGACGACAAAGACGAAAACTCCAGCCACGACTTCGGTAAAGACATCATTCCGAAAATCACGAAAGCTGGCATGGCGTATGCACATCCTTTCCCGCTGTCCTGCGTGCAGTCCGATCCCAATGCGGAACCTTACTGGCGCGATGTGGGAACTCTGGAAGCGTACTGGAAAGCGAACCTCGACCTGGCGTCAGTCACGCCTGAGCTGGATATGTACGACCAGAACTGGCCGATTCGTACCCATATGGAATCGCTGCCGCCGGCCAAATTCGTGCAGGACCGCTCCGGCAGCCACGGTATGACGCTGAACTCGCTGGTGTCCGGCGGGTGCATTATTTCAGGCTCGGTGGTGGTGCAGTCGGTGCTGTTCCCCCGCGTGCGGATAAATTCATTCTGTAATATCGATTCGGCAGTCTTACTGCCTGATGTCTGGGTAGGGCGCTCGTGCCGTCTGCGTCGCTGCGTTATCGATCGTGCCTGCGTCATTCCAGAAGGGATGGTGATTGGTGAGAACGCGGAAGAAGACGCGCGTCGTTTCTATCGTTCGGAAGAGGGGATCGTGTTAGTCACACGGGAAATGTTGCGGAAGCTGCAGATCAAACAGGAGCGATGATGCAGGTTTTACATGTATGTTCTGAGATGTTCCCGTTGTTAAAAACGGGCGGTCTGGCAGATGTTCTGGGTGCATTACCGGCGGCGCAAATCGCCGGAGGCGTGGATACCCGAGTCCTGCTGCCCGCCTTTCCGGATATCCGGCGCGGTATTCCCGATGCAAAAGTGGTGACCCGCCGTGAGACCTTCGCCGGACGCATCACCCTGCTGTTTGGACATTACAATGGCGTAGGGATTTACCTGATCGACGCGCCGCACTTATACGATCGACCGGGCAGCCCGTATCACGATACGAACCTGTTCGCCTACACCGATAACGTGCTGCGCTTTGCGCTGCTCGGCTGGGTCGGGGCAGAAATGGCGACGGGGCTGGATCCGTTCTGGCGCCCGGATGTGGTGCACGCGCACGACTGGCACGCCGGGCTTGCCCCGGCGTATCTCGCGGCGCGCGGCCATCCGGTCAAATCGGTCTTTACCGTGCATAACCTGGCGTATCAGGGGATGTACTATGCCCATCACATGAGTGAAATCGATCTGCCATTATCGTTCTATAACATGCACGGGCTGGAATTTAACGGGCAGATCTCGTTCCTGAAAGCCGGGCTGTACTACGCCGATCACATCACGGCGGTGAGCCCAACCTACGCGCGTGAGATCACCCAGCCGGAGTTTGGCTACGGCATGGAAGGGTTGCTGCAACAGCGCCACCGCGAAGGTCGCCTGTCGGGCATTCTGAACGGCGTGGATGAACAGATCTGGAGCCCGGAAACCGATCTCCTGCTGGCGGCGCGCTATGGCCGTGATTCCGTGGAAGACAAAGCGGAAAACAAACGCCAGCTGCAGATTGCGATGGGCCTGAAGGTTAACGACAAAGTGCCGCTGTTCGCGGTGGTCAGCCGCCTGACCAGCCAGAAAGGGCTGGATCTGGTGCTGGAGGCGCTGCCCGGTTTACTGGAGCAGGGCGGGCAGCTGGCGCTGCTCGGCGCGGGCGACCCGGTGCTGCAGGAAGGTTTTCTTGCCGCCGCGGCGGAACATCCGGGGCAGGTGGGCGTGCAGATTGGCTACCACGAAGCGTTCTCGCACCGCATTATGGGCGGCGCGGACGTCATCCTGGTGCCGAGCCGTTTCGAACCCTGCGGCCTGACGCAGCTTTACGGCCTGAAATACGGCACGCTGCCGCTGGTACGCCGTACGGGCGGACTGGCGGATACCGTATCCGATAGCTCTCTGGAAAACCTGGCGGACGGTATCGCCAGCGGGTTTGTCTTTGAGGACAGTAATGCCTGGTCGCTGCTTCGGGCGATTCGGCGTGCTTTCGTCTTGTGGTCCCGTCCATCGCTCTGGCGTTACGTTCAGCGTCAGGCGATGTCCATGGACTTTAGCTGGCATGTCGCGGCGCAGTCATACCGCGATCTCTATCAACGCTTGATGTAACGAGGCGAAGTTACTGATATGAACGCTCCATTTAGCTACTCTTCACCCACGCTCAGCGTTGAGGCGTTAAAGCACTCCATCGCCTACAAGCTGATGTTCACCATCGGGAAAGATCCGGTTATCGCCAACAAACACGAGTGGCTGAACGCCACCCTGTTTGCGGTGCGTGACCGCTTAGTTGAACGCTGGCTGCGCTCAAACCGCGCCCAGCTCTCGCAGGAAACGCGTCAGGTTTACTACCTGTCGATGGAATTTTTGATTGGCCGCACGCTTTCCAACGCGCTGTTGTCGCTCGGTATTTATGACGACGTCAAAACCGCCCTGGAAGAGATGGGGTTAGATTTAGAAGAGCTGATCGACGAAGAGAACGACCCGGGCCTCGGCAACGGCGGCCTGGGGCGTCTCGCCGCCTGCTTCCTCGACTCGCTGGCGACGCTGGCGCTGCCGGGCCGCGGCTACGGTATTCGCTACGACTACGGTATGTTCAAACAGAACATCGTCGACGGGCGCCAGAAAGAGTCGCCGGACTACTGGCTGGAGTACGGCAACCCCTGGGAGTTTAAGCGCCACAATACGCGCTACAAGGTGCGCTTTGGCGGACGTATTCAGCAGGAAGGCAAAAAATCCCGCTGGGTAGAAACGGAAGAGATCCTGGCTGTGGCCTACGATCAGATTATCCCCGGCTATGACACCGATGCCACCAACACGCTGCGCCTGTGGAGCGCCCAGGCCAGTAGCGAAATCAACCTCGGTAAATTCAACCAGGGGGACTACTTTGCGGCGGTGGAAGACAAAAACCACTCCGAGAACGTGTCCCGCGTGCTGTACCCGGATGACTCGACCTACTCCGGCCGCGAGCTGCGCCTGCGTCAGGAGTATTTCCTCGTTTCGGCGACCATTCAGGACATCCTCAGCCGCCACCATCAGCTGCACAAAACCTACGCCAACCTGGCGGAGAAAACCGCGATCCACCTTAACGACACCCACCCGGTGCTTTCCATTCCGGAGCTGATGCGCCTGCTGATTGACGAGCATAAGTTCAGCTGGGATGACGCGTTTGAAGTGACCTGTCAGGTATTCTCCTACACCAACCACACGCTGATGAGCGAAGCGCTGGAAACGTGGCCGGTAGACATGCTCGGCAAAATCCTGCCGCGCCATCTGCAGATTATCTTTGAAATTAACGACTACTTCCTCAAGACCCTGCAGGAGCAGTACCCGAACGATACCGGGCTGCTGAGCCGCGCGTCCATCATTGATGAATCGAACGGTCGCCGCGTGCGCATGGCCTGGCTGGCGGTGGTCATCAGCCACAAGGTCAACGGCGTGTCCGAGCTCCACTCGAACCTGATGGTGCAGTCGCTGTTTGCGGACTTCGCGAAGATCTTCCCGACGAGGTTCTGCAACGTGACCAACGGCGTCACGCCGCGCCGCTGGCTGGCGCTGGCCAACCAGCCGCTCTCTGAGGTGCTGGACGAGAATATCGGCCGTACCTGGCGTACCGATTTGAGCCAGCTGAGCGAGCTGGAACAGCATATTGATTTCCCGACGGTGAACAAAGCCGTGCGCGAAGCCAAGCTGCTGAACAAAAAGCGTCTGGCGGTCTGGCTGGCGATGCACCTCAACGTGGTGGCAAATCCGAAAGCGCTGTTCGACGTTCAGATCAAACGCATCCACGAATACAAGCGTCAGCTGATGAACGTGCTGCACGTGATCACCCATTACAACCGCATCAAGGCCGATCCAACGGCCGAATGGGTGCCGCGCGTGAAGATCTTCGCCGGTAAGGCGGCTTCCGCCTACTACATGGCGAAGCACATTATTCATCTCATCAACGACGTGGCGAAGGTGGTCAACCAGGATCCGGACATTGGCGACAAGCTGAAGGTGGTGTTCATTCCGAACTACAGCGTGAGCCTGGCGCAGATGATCATCCCGGCGGCGGATCTCTCTGAGCAGATTTCCACGGCGGGTACGGAAGCCTCCGGCACCAGTAACATGAAGTTTGCCCTCAACGGCGCGCTGACCATTGGTACGCTTGACGGGGCGAACGTCGAGATGCTGGAGCACGTGGGCGAAGAAAATATCTTTATCTTCGGCAATACGACGGAAGAGGTGGAGGCGCTGCGCAGGAAAGGCTACTCGCCACGTCAATATTACGAAGAGGATGAAGAGTTACGCCAGGTGCTGACGCAGATCGCGACCGGCGTGTTTAGCCCTGATGAACCGAGCCGCTATCGCGATCTGGTGGATTCGCTGATTAACTTTGGCGATCACTACCAGGTGCTGGCGGATTATCGCAGCTACGTGGACTGTCAGGATAAGGTGGACGAACTGTATCGCCAGCAGGAGAAGTGGACCAGCGCCGCGATGTTTAACATCGCCAATATGGGCTATTTCTCGTCCGACAGGACCATCAAGGAGTATGCCGAGACGATCTGGCATATTGATCCGGTGAGGTTATAAAAGCAAAACGGCAACCTCGGTTGCCGTTTTTAGTGTTTGTTCCCTCTCCCTGTGGGAGAGGGTGAGGGCAACAGCCCGCACCGATCGTATCACGACGCCAGCGACAGCTCACGCTTCCCCGCATTTTGCAGCAACCACTGCGCCACGCGAGACTGCTGCTCGGCGTTGAGCCACATCCCTTCTTTGGTACGACGCCAGATAGCATCATCCAGACGACGAACCCACTCGTGCTCAACCAGATAGCGCAGCTCGGCTTCGTACAGCTCGTGGCCAAAATGCTCGCCCAGATCCGCAATGTCCTTCGCATCGCCCAGGAACAGCTCGGTATTGCTGCCGTAGGTGCGGGCATAGTGGCGCGCCATCCCTTCGGTGATGAACGGGAAGCGACGGCGCAGTTTGGCGGCGTAATCATCGCGATTGTCGCCGATATCACCGCCGGGCAGTACCGCGCCTTTGGTCCAAGCCGGGCCAATGCCTTTATAGTACGGCGCCAGTTTTTCCAGCGCGTGCTCGGCCAGCTTGCGGTAGGTGGTCAGCTTGCCGCCAAACACGGAAAGCAGCGGCGCCTGACCGTCAACGTCGTGAATATCGAGCGTATAGTCGCGGGTAATCGCCTGCGGTGAATCAGACTCGTCATCGCACAGCGGACGCACGCCGGAGTAGGTCCAGACCACATCGTCGCGTGACAGCTGCTTCCTGAAGTGCGCGTTATACACTTTGAGCAGGTAGTTCACTTCGCTCTCATCGATCTCGACGTTCTTCGGATCGCCTTTGTACTCCACGTCGGTGGTACCGATGATCGAGAATTCGTCCATCCACGGGATCACAAACACGATGCGCTTGTCTTCGTTCTGCAGAATGTAGGCCTGCTTCTGGGTATGCACGCGCGGCACCACAATGTGGCTGCCCTTGATCAGGCGAATGCCGTACGGCGAAGGCAGATGCATGCCGTCGTCGAAGAACTGCTTCACCCACGGGCCGGTAGCGTTCACCAGGCCGCGTGCTTTCCAGCTGAATTTCTCGCCGGTATCGATGTCTTCCGCTTCCACAATCCACAGGCCGTTTTCACGACGGGCAGAGGTCGCGCGGGTGCGGGTTTTCACCTCGCCGCCTTTCTTCTCAACCATCTGGGCATTCGCCAGCACCAGACGCGCATCGTCCACCCAGCAGTCGGAATATTCGAAACCGCGCACGATTTCAGGCTTAAGGACCGATTCTGAGCCAAAACGCAAACCTTTCGAACCCGGGAGGCTGGTGCGTTTACCCAGATGATCGTACATAAACAGACCGATTCGAATCATCCACGCCGGACGCAGATGCGGGCGATGGGGCAGGCGGAAGCGCATCGGAATAGCCAGATGCGGTGCCATTTTCAGCAGCACTTCACGTTCGGCCAGTGCTTCACTGACCAGGCGGAATTCGTAGTGTTCCAGGTAGCGCAGGCCACCGTGAATCAGTTTGGAGCTGGCGGACGACGTCGCGCAGGCGAGATCGTTAGCTTCCAGCATCAGTACGGATAAACCGCGTCCTGCGGCATCGACCGCAATACCGGCACCGTTGATGCCACCGCCTATCACAATCAGATCTTTGGTTTCCATAACACCCTCATGCACTTTCGTTAAAGCTCAGAAATGTTCGATATCGCTCATAATAGCAAAGGAACGCGCTTTTGGTAACATCAAAAAAACAATTTAGAGTGATATGGATAACATAATGGCGTTTACCCGCCGCCAGGACGTACACTACGGGGTAAAATAGTGCGACTAACTTTTCTCCCTCTCCCCGTGGGAGAGGGCTGGGGTGAGGGCATCAGCGCGCACCCAACCTGAACAACAGAAAGAGAACACCATGGATCAGTTTGAATGTATTAACGTAGAAGAAGCCCACCAGAAGATGCACCAGGGAAAAGCGGTGCTGGTGGACATCCGCGATCCGCAGAGTTTTGCGATGGGCCACACGCCGGGCGCGTTTCATCTCACTAACGACACGCTGGGCGCGTTTATGCGCGATAACGACTTCGAGACGCCGGTAATGGTCATGTGCTACCACGGCAACAGCAGCAAAGGTGCGGCGCAGTATCTGCTTCAGCAGGGCTACGACGCGGTATACAGCGTCGACGGCGGCTTCGATGCCTGGCATCGTCATTTCCCGGCAGAAGTGGAATACGCTTTTGAGCGCTGATCCCGCTATACTGTCCCCTTTTGTGTGGAAATAAGCGACCGCTGCCCATGTTGATGATCACCTCTTTTACCAACCCGCGCGTCGCCCAGGCGTTTGTCGACTATATGGCGACGCAGGGCGTTATTCTGACCATTCAGCAACATAACCAGACCGACGTCTGGCTGGCCGATGAGAGCCAGGCCGCGCGCGTAAACGAAGAGCTGGCGCGTTTTCTTGAGAACCCCGGCGACCCGCGCTATCTGGCGGCCAGCTGGCAGTCCGGGCAGACCGACAGCGGATTGCACTACAGCCGTTTTCCCTTCCTCGCCACCATCCGCGAGCGCGCGGGTCCGTTTACTTTGCTGCTGATGGCGGCCTGCATTATCGTCTTCATTATCATGAACGTGGTGGGCGACCAGAGCGTGATGATTGCTCTGGCCTGGCCTTATGACCCATCTCTTGAGTTTGACGTCTGGCGCTACTTTAGCCACGCGCTGATGCACTTCTCGGTGATGCATATCCTCTTCAACCTGCTCTGGTGGTGGTATCTCGGCGGCGCCGTTGAAAAGCGTCTGGGCAGCGGCAAGCTGATCGTTATCACCCTTATCAGCGCCCTGCTCAGCGGCTATGTGCAGCACAAGTTCAGCGGGCCGTGGTTCGGCGGGCTGTCGGGCGTCGTGTACGCCCTGATGGGCTATGTCTGGCTTCGCGGGGAGCGCGATCCGGAAAGCGGCATCTATCTGCAGCGCGGATTAATAACCTTTGCGTTAATATGGCTAATTGCCGGATGGTTTGATCTGTTTGGTATGTCTATCGCCAACGGTGCACACGTCGCCGGGCTGGCCGTGGGGCTGGCGATGGCCTTTGCCGACACGCTCCATGCGCGAAAACGAACATAATTCTCAGGGATAATTGATGAAACAAACACAACGTCATGACGCTATTATCGAACTGGTAAAAAAACAGGGATACGTCAGCACCGAAGAGCTGGTGGAGCAGTTTGCCGTCAGCCCACAAACCATCCGTCGTGACCTGAACGACCTGGCCGATCAGAACCGCATTCTTCGCCACCACGGCGGCGCGGCGCTGCCGTCCAGTTCGGTCAATACCTCCTGGCATGACCGTAAAGCCACGCAGACGGCTGAGAAAGAGCGCATTGCCCGCAAGGTCGCCAGCCAGATCCCGAACGGGGCGACGCTGTTTATTGATATCGGCACCACGCCGGAAGCGGTCGCCCATGCGCTGCTGGATCACGAGAACCTGCGCGTGGTCACGAACAACCTGAACGTGGCCAATACCCTGATGCAAAAAGACGACTTCCGCATCATCCTCGCGGGCGGCGAACTGCGCAGCCGCGACGGCGGGATTATCGGCGAAGCGACCCTCGATTTTATCTCTCAGTTCCGCCTCGACTTCGGCATTCTCGGGATCAGCGGCATCGACAGCGACGGCTCGCTGCTGGAGTTTGACTATCACGAGGTGCGCACCAAGCGCGCGATTATTGAGAACTCCCGCCACGTGATGCTGGTGGTGGACCATTCGAAGTTTGGCCGAAATGCGATGGTAAACATGGGCAGCATCAGCATGGTGGATGCGGTCTACACCGACGTGATGCCGCCAGCGGGCGTGATGCAGGTGATTAAAGATAATAATTTGCAGCTGGAATTATGCTAGGACTTGTGTCGGGTGGCGCTGCGTTCACCCGACCTACAAAACTTTCTCCCTCTCCCTGTGGGAGAGGGCCGGGGTGAGGGCATCAGACCGCAGAGGTCCTACACGCCATACCCCATCATCTTCAACAGCTGCTGCGCATGCTGTACCGCATCCTGACGATGCGCCACGCCCAGCTTCTGATACAGATTGCGGATATGCGTTTTGATGGTGGTCGCCGCCACCGCCAGCTCGCCGGCAATCTGCTCGTTACTGTAGCCTGAATAGATCAGCCCCAGCACCTGCCATTCGCGCTGGGTGAGCGGGCTGGTGCGGATAAGCTCCGGCACTTCCGGGTGGTTCAGCAAACGTTCAACGAAGTTCTCATCAAAATGCGCGAACTTGTGCCGATGATGCTGGTTAATCTCGCGCAGAATGCGCTGGGCGCGATGCTGATCGAGCTCCGGCAGCGTGTTGAGCTGAATAAGCTGACGCAGCTGCTGCGCCATCACTTCACCTTCAATCACAAAGTGGCTGATAAACCCTGTGCGGTTAGCCAGCTGCAGCGCTTCCAGCAGCACGCGCTGGGCATCGTTTTTACGACCCGCCTGCCAGTAAAGCTGGTTCAGCAGCAGCAGGTTACGGTTCAGGTCGCTCATCAGACGCAGGCTGCGCGCGTTCTCGTTCAGCTCTTCCAGCACAATCTCTGCGGGCTCTATTTCACCGAGCAGGATCTGCGCGCGGGCAATGTTGCGCCACTGGCTCTGCAGGAAGTGGTTGTTAGCAAATTCCGGTTTTGGCGTCTGACGCAGCCAGTTGGCGGCGGATTTTTTATCGCCGGTCATCTGCCAGTAAATCACCCGGACCTTATCGGCGTTAGAGACCCAGTCGCTATGATACTGACCGTTGCCGAGCAGGTTCTCCAGGCGGTTCAGATGGTTGCGGGCGTTATCGAGATCGCCGCGCGCCAGCGAGCATTGCACCAGCAGCGCCAGGCACTGCAGCTGCTGCTGAGGCTGGAAGCTGGAAAGGACATCCACACCCTGGCGGGCGCAGCTTTCCGCTTCATCCAGACGCGACCAGGCCCACAGCAGCTGAGCGCGAATACGCAACAGGAACTCGTGCATCGGCAGCTGTTCCAGGTGCTGTTCACGAATCAGCTGGAACGCTTTTTCCTGGTTTTCCCAGGCGGCCTGCAGGAACCCCTGTGCGAATAAAATCTCGCTCTGTTGGATCAGGCTCCACAGCGCGTAATGCCAGACATCATGACGACGCGCCATCTGTTCGGTTTGCTGCATCAGTGAAAGCGAACGCGTGAGGTCGCCTTTGCAGTGCAGCACTTCGCCGTGCACCGAGGTCGCAACGATGCGGCTGTAGAAGTTAGCCAGCGGCAGTTCATCCAGCGCGACCATCGCCAGCCGTTCAGCTTCGTCCGGGTCGCCGTCGTTAATGGCCACCTGAGCGCGCAGCGCGTTGAACTCGCCGTGCAGGGTGGTATCCATCTCGCTTTCCATCTCCTGCTCGGCGCGCGCCAGCAGGGTGTTCACTTCGCTGTAGCGGTGCTGGCTCTGCATCAGCCAGGCCTGCAGCAGCACCAGACGCGGGTTCTCCAGCAGGCTTTCCCACGGCAGGGCTTTGAGAGACTCTTCCAGCAGCGTCAGCTCGCTGTGGTTAAACAGGCCCCACGCATGATTGAGGAGGATATCGCGCAGCATGCTGGCATCACCGGCGGCCAGCGCGTGGTGGATGGCCTCGCTCGGGAAGCCTTGCGCCATCCAGCTTTCGGCAGCGGCGCGGTGGATCTCCGGCAGTTCAACCGCCAGTTCCCACTGACAGCGCTGGCGCAGGAAGCTGCCAAACAGCGGATGATAGCTAAACCACTCGCCGGGATCGTCCATGCGCGTCAGGAAAAGGCCCTGACGTTCAATCTCTTCGAGCTGCAGCTGACCGTTTTCACACCCCGTCACGCGCACGATGAGCGCATCGTTCATGGAGCGCAGCAGAGAGCTTTTCAGCAGGAAATTACGGGTCGATGGATCGACGCTGTCCAGCACCTCATCCACCAGGTAGTCAGAAAGGTGACTGGCGTTGATGCCCGCCAGACGCCGCGCAGACTGATGCGCCGGACTGTTGTTTTGTCGGGCAGAGAGCGCGATAAGCTGCAGCGCCGTGGCCCAGCCGGCAACGTCATCACACAGACGGCTGCTTTCGGCGGCCTCAATCGGTGATGTCAGGCGGCAGTCAAAGAACTGTTTCGCTTCCTGGTGGGTAAAGGCCAGCTGCTGGCTGCCCACTTCCAGAAGCTGATCGCGCACGCGCAGGTTGGCAATGCCCAGCTGCGGCAGGTTGCGTGACAGCACCACTAAAGTCAGGTTTTCCGGCTGATGGCGCAGGAAGAAACGCATCGATTCATGAATCACCGGATTCGTGATGAGATGGTAATCGTCGATCACCACGTAAAGCGGGCGATGCCATTCGGCCAGTTCGATAAACAGCTGAGAGAAAAGGGAGGACAGGCTGGCGTACTGGCGCTTTTGCACCATCACCTCACTGGCGACGCAGTGTCCATGGGTGGCTTGCTGTATGGCGGCAATCAGATAGCTGGCAAAACGCTCCTGCTGGTTATCGCCCTCGTCGAGGGAGTACCAGCCAAGATCGCTTTTACCCGCGGCCCATTGCGAAATGAGCGTTGTTTTTCCATAGCCTGCAGGACTCGTAACCAGCGCCAGTCGGAAATTATGCGCGCCGGAAAGTTTAGCCAACAGACGCTCGCGGACCACTGTATGGTCAAGACGAACCGGGCGACTTAATTTAGACGGAATCAACATAGGTTTCACTTCACTGTGGGGAACGAGAGATTTTATTTTTTTTGCGCTTCGTAATTAATACGATATAAGGTCGAACAGAAAGAGAACTATTGCAAGTTATGTCTGGGTTTTGTGGTTCTGAATTTGCACTCTGTCACAAAACATTCAGGCAAATGTTGGAACTTTCTCGAAAGGGCCGTAACGCCGCGTCACCGCTGGCTTGTCTGTATACATTGCCGCTGCGCTGAAACTGGTTTCAGAAAGGTATAGTGACGTCAAATTCAATAAAGTGCGGGTAAAGTTGAGTGAGAGTAATAGTCTCCGGGGATGTAACCCGATGACTAAATTATTATTCTACGTAAGTAATCATTTCAGAACGGATTAATCCCACCCGAAACTGCATTTCATTTCTTTGACATTCTCCCCGATTACTTTTTTATCTTCCGGGCACGCTCGAACTATGCTCTGAGAGTGGCCTCGATCACACTTTTATGCTCATCCCCGCTACTCCTCCCTGTCTAATCCCCCACAGGAGGAGGAAGAGGGGAAATGAGCCAGGCACACTAGCGCCAACTTGTGTTTTCTTTCTAAAGGATGCCGATCCCCTATGTCACAGCCTACCTTCAACAAAGCTCAATTCCAGGCTGCCCTGACGCGTCAGTGGCAGCGTTTTGGCCTTCATGCTGCAAACGAGATGACGCCTCACCAGTGGTGGCAGGCCGTGAGCGGTGCGCTCGCAGAGCAGCTGGATGCTCAACCGGTGGCGAAGCCTGTTAAAGGCCAGCGTCACGTGAACTATATCTCTATGGAATTCCTGATTGGCCGTCTGACGGGCAACAACCTGTTGAACCTTGGCTGGTATCAGGACGTCGGTGACGTCCTCAAAGAACACGACATTAACCTGACCGACCTGCTCGAAGAAGAGATTGACCCGGCGCTGGGCAACGGCGGCCTGGGACGTCTGGCAGCCTGTTTCCTTGACTCCATGGCGACCGTCGGCCAGTCGGCGATCGGCTATGGTCTGAACTACCAGTACGGCCTGTTCCGTCAGTCGTTTGCCGACGGGCATCAGATGGAAGCGCCGGACGACTGGCATCGCAATACCTATCCGTGGTTCCGCCACAACGCGCAGCTGGACGTACAGGTTGGCATTGGCGGGAAAGTGACAAAGCAGGGTCTCTGGGAACCGGCGTTCACCATTACCGGTGAAGCCTGGGATCTGCCGGTGCTCGGCTACCGTAACGGCGTGGCGCAGCCGCTGCGTCTGTGGCAGGCGAAGCACGCGCATCCGTTTAACCTGACCAAATTCAACGACGGCGATTTCCTGCGCGCCGAGCAGCAGGGCATCGACGCCGAGAAGCTGACCAAAGTCCTCTACCCGAACGACAACCACCTGGCCGGTAAAAAGCTGCGCCTGATGCAACAGTACTTCCAGTGCGCCTGCTCCGTGGCGGACATTCTGCGTCGCCATCACCTGGCGGGCCGCAAGCTGGCGCAGCTGCCGGACTTCGAAGTGATTCAGCTCAATGACACGCACCCGACCATTGCGATCCCGGAACTGCTGCGCGTGCTGATCGACGAGCATCAGCTGAGCTGGGACGACGCCTGGGCCATCACCAGCCGTACCTTTGCCTACACCAACCACACCCTGATGCCGGAAGCGCTGGAGCGCTGGGATGAGAAGCTGGTGAAAACGCTGCTGCCGCGCCACATGCAGATCATCAACAAGATTAACGACCAGTTTAAAACCCTGGTGGATAAAACCTGGCCGGGCAACAAAGCGGTCTGGGCGAAACTGGCGGTGGTTCACGATAAGCAGGTGCGCATGGCGAACATGTGCGTGGTCAGCGGCTTTGCGGTGAACGGCGTGGCGGCGCTGCACTCGGATCTGGTGGTCAAAGATCTCTTCCCGGAATACCACCAGCTGTGGCCGACCAAATTCCACAACGTGACCAACGGCATCACGCCGCGTCGCTGGATCAAGCAGTGCAACCCGCTGCTGGCCGGTCTGCTGGATAAGACCCTGAAGAAAGAGTGGGCCAACGATCTGGACCAGCTCATCAACCTGGAAAAACAGGCTGACGACGCGAAATTCCGCGAGCAGTACCGCGCGATCAAGCTGGAGAACAAGGTTCGCCTGGCTGAGTTCGTGAAAATGCGTACCGGGATTGAGATCAACCCGAATGCCATTTTCGACATTCAGATCAAACGTCTGCACGAGTACAAACGTCAGCACCTGAACCTGCTGCACATTCTGGCGCTGTACAAAGAGATCCGCGAGAACCCGCAGGCCGACCGCGTGCCGCGCGTGTTCCTGTTCGGTGCGAAAGCGGCGCCGGGCTACTACCTGGCGAAAAACATTATCCTCGCCATCAATAAAGTGGCGGCGGCGATCAACAGCGATCCGAAAGTGGGTGACAAGCTGAAGGTGGTGTTCCTGCCGGACTACTGCGTCTCGGCGGCTGAAATGCTGATCCCGGCGGCGGATATTTCCGAGCAGATCTCTACCGCAGGTAAAGAAGCGTCCGGTACCGGCAACATGAAGCTGGCGCTGAACGGTGCGCTGACCGTCGGTACGCTCGACGGGGCCAACGTCGAAATCGCCGAGAAGGTGGGTGAAGAGAACATCTTTATTTTCGGCCACACCGTGGAAGAGGTGAAAGCCATCAAGGCTAAAGGCTATGACCCGGTGAAATGGCGTAAGAAAGACAAAGTGCTCGACGCGGTGCTGAAGGAGCTGGAAAGCGGTAAATACAGCGACGGCGACAAGCACGCGTTTGACCAGATGCTGCACAGTATGGACAAACACGGCGGTGACCCGTATCTGGTAATGGCGGACTTCACGGCCTACGTTGAAGCGCAAAAGCAGGTCGACGTGCTGTATCGCGACCAGGAGGCGTGGACCCGCGCGTGCATTCTGAACACTGCCCGCTGCGGTATGTTCAGCTCTGATCGTTCAATCCGTGATTATCAGGCCCGTATCTGGCAGGCAAAACGCTAAGGAAGCGCGATGGAGAGTAAACGTCTGGACAGCGCCGCGCAGGCGGCGGGGATCAGCCTCAGTTACATTAATGCGCACGGCAAACCGCAGTCTATTGGCGCCGACACCAAAAGACGTTTGCTGGATGCCATGCACAAAGCCGACGCGAAAGCGTCGGTTGCGCCGGTGCCGAACGTGAAGGTGTTCACCGCAGGCAAAAAGATGCCGCTGGCGGTGGAGGGGCGCGGCGAGTTTAGCTGGCTGCTTACCACCGAAGAGGGGCATCAGCACAAAGGCCACGCCACCGGCGGCAAAACGTTAAACCTTCCGGCGAAGCTGCCGGAGGGGTATCACACCTTAACGCTCACCCAGGACGATCGTCGTTTCCACTGCCGGGTGATCGTCGCGCCAAAACGCTGCTACGAGCCGCAGGCGTTGCTCGAAGGCAAAAAGCTGTGGGGTGCCTGCGTGCAGCTCTATACGCTGCGCTCCGACAGCAACTGGGGCATCGGTGATTTTGGCGATCTGAAAAAGATGCTGGTGGATGTAGGCGAGCGCGGCGGCGCGTTTATCGGGCTCAACCCGATCCACGCGCTCTATCCGGCCAACCCGGAGAGCGCCAGCCCGTATAGCCCGTCGTCCCGTCGCTGGCTGAACGTGATTTATATCGACGTTAACGCGTTAGATGACTTCAAAAACAGCAAAGAGGCGCAGGCGTGGTGGAAACTCAGCACCACGCAGCAGGCACTGAAGCAGGCGCGCGACGCGGACTGGGTGGACTATTCCACCGTCACGGCGCTGAAAATGGCCGCGCTGCGTCTGGCGTGGAAAGGCTTTTCGCAGCGTGATGACGAGCAGATGGCCGCGTTCCGCCAGTTTGTAACGCAGGAGGGCGAGAGCCTGTACTGGCAGGCGGCGTTTGATGCGCTGCACGCGTATCAGGTGAAAGAGGACGAAATGCGCTGGGGCTGGCCGGTCTGGCCGGAAGCGTATCAGTCCGTCGACACGCCTGAAGTAAAAGCGTTCTGTAAAAAATATGCCGATGAAGTGGACTTCTACCTGTGGCTGCAGTGGCTGGCGTACAGCCAGTTTGCCGCCTGCTGGCAGGTGAGCCAGGGCTATAAGATGCCGATTGGCCTGTACCGCGATCTGGCCGTGGGCGTGGCGGAAGGCGGCGCGGAAACCTGGTGCGACCGTGAGCTTTATTGCCTGAAGGCCTCCGTGGGGGCACCTCCGGATATCCTTGGCCCGCTCGGCCAGAACTGGGGATTGCCGCCGATGGATCCGCACGTCATGGCGGCGCGCGCCTACGAGCCGTTCATCGACCTGCTGCGCGCCAACATGCAGAACTGCGGCGCGCTGCGTATCGACCACGTGATGTCCGTGCTGCGTCTGTGGTGGATCCCGTACGGTGAAACGGCCGATCACGGGGCGTACGTGCAGTATCCGGTTGACGATCTGCTGTCGATCCTGGCGCTGGAAAGCAAGCGCCATCAGTGCATGGTGATCGGTGAAGATCTCGGTACCGTGCCGGTGGAAATTGTCAGCAAGCTCCGCGACAGCGGCGTCTACTCCTATAAAGTGCTCTATTTTGAAAACGACCATGAGAAAACCTTCCGCGCGCCGAAAGCGTACCCTGAACAGTCAATGGCAGTCGCGACGACGCATGACCTTCCTACGCTTCGTGGCTATTGGGAAAGCGGCGATCTGACGCTCGGTAAAACGCTGGGTCTGTATCCTGATGAAGAGGTTCTGCGCGGCCTGTATCAGGATCGCGAACTCTCCAAACAGGGGCTGCTGGATGCGCTGCACAAGCAGGGCTGTCTGCCGAAACGTGCCGGACATAAGGCGTCGCTGATGTCCATGACCTCCACGCTCAACCGTGGTTTGCAGCGTTACATTGCCGACAGCAATAGCGCGCTGCTGGGCCTGCAGCCTGAAGACTGGATTGATATGGCGGAGCCGGTGAACATTCCGGGGACCAGCTATCAGTACAAGAACTGGCGTCGCAAGCTGTCCACAACGCTTGAGAAGATGTTTGCCGATGACGGGGTGAACAAGCTGATTAAGGATTTGGACAAGCGGCGAAAAGCAGCCGCGAAGAAGTGATAAAAAACCCGCCAGTGGCGGGTTTTTTATTGCCCGGTGGCGCTACGCTTACCGGGCCTGCATGGATCGAGTAGGCCGGGTAAGCGTCAGCGCCACCCGGCTTTTTTACATCAAACCACCATATTCAACAGCAGCACCCCGACCAGACCACACACCGAAATAATGGTTTCCAGCGCGGACCAGGACTTGATGGTTTCACCGATCGTCAGGTTGAAGTACTCCTTGAACAGCCAGAAGCCAGGGTCGTTAACGTGAGAGAAAATCACGCTACCGGAACCGACGGCAATAACCATCAGCTCAGGGCTTACGCCCGTGGTCGCAATCAGCGGGGCAACGATACCGCCCGCGGTGATCGCCGCAACGGTCGCAGAACCCAGCGCAATACGCAGAACCGCGGCAATAGACCAGGCCATCAGGAGCGGCGATACGTTGGTTTCATGCATCATGGCAGCGATGTATTTGTCCACGCCGCTGTCGACCAGAACCTGCTTGAATGCACCGCCGCCGCCGATGATCAGGAGCATCATGGCAATGATTTTGATGGAAGAGGTCAGCGTATCGTTGATCTGATCCATTGAACGGCCGCGGTTCAGGCCGAAGGTGAACATCGCGATCAGCACGGCAATCAGCGTTGCCATTACCGGGTCACCCAGGAATTCCGCAACGGACAGGAACGGATGACCTTTCGGCAGGATCATCTCTGCCACGGCGCGCATCGCCATCAGGATCACCGGTACCAGAGAGGTCCAGACGCTGACGCCAAAGCCAGGCATCTCTTCTTCGGTGAAGGTTTTGGCGCTGTAGAGACCTTCCGGAATCGGCTTATCAATGCCTTTCAGGAAGCGGGCATAAACCGGGCCCGCCAGAATCACGGTTGGGATCGCCAGAATCGTACCGAACAGCAGGGTTTTACCCATATCCGCGTGGAAGATGGTTGCGATAGCGGTTGGACCCGGGTGCGGCGGCAGGAAGCCGTGAGTCACGGACAGCGCCGCAGCCATTGGCACACCGACATACAGCAGCGGGATGTTTGCCGCAGCCGCGATGGTGAACACCAGCGGCAGCATCAGCACGAAGCCCACTTCATAGAACAGCGCGAAGCCGACGGTAAAACCGGTTAATACCACCGCCCACTGGATGTTCTTCTTGCCAAATTTGGCAATCAGCGTGGTGGCGATACGCTGCGCGCCCCCGCAGTCTGCCAGCATTTTGCCGAGCATGGCGCCGAAGCCCATGATCAGCGCCAGGCTGCCGAGCGTGCCGCCGACGCCGGCTTTGATGGAACTGATAACTTTAACCAGCGGCATACCCTGCATCAGACCGACTGCAAGTGCCACCAGAACCAGAGCGATAAATCCGTTCATTTTGAAGCGGATCATCAAGAGCAGTAATAACACAACACCGATAGCAACGATGACTAATGGCATGATTTACCTGGCCTTTGAATTGTTATGGGTAACGTCATTGTTTCAACGACAAATTCCGATTGTCCCAACTGGGAACAGAGTGTTAACGGCACTCATACTGATGCCTTCGAAACCATTAAGTTTAGTCGGCTGTTATAAGGATGCTGAGTGCCCACGAGAATGATACGGGTAACATGACTTGATTGAGAATCACCCTGGGAGGGTAAATTTGAATTATGAGACGCAGGTCAACATATGGGAGGTAAACGCAAAACGGTAACCATGAGGTTACCGTTTTTAATGTTTTCACCCTCTCCCGTGGGAGAGGGGCGGGGTGAGGGCATCAGACCTCACTATTTCTGTAGGCCCGGCAAGCGCAGCGCTACCGGGCGATACAGACGGATACTGAATTAGTAGTAAGAGTGCTCGCCGCGCTGGTGCTCGGTCAGGTCACGCACGCCTTTCAGTTCCGGGAACTCGTTCAGCAGCTGCTTCTCGATCCCTTCTTTCAGCGTCACATCGACCATGGAACAGCCGTTACAGCCGCCGCCAAACTGCAGAATGGCAAAACCTTCGTCGGTGATTTCCATCAGGGAAACACGACCGCCGTGGCCCGCCAGCTGTGGGTTAATCTGGGATTGCAGCAGATACTCAACGCGCTCCATCAGCGGGGCATCGTCAGACACTTTACGCATTTTCGCGTTCGGTGCTTTCAGGGTCAGCTGAGAACCCAGCTGGTCGGTGACGAAGTCGATCTCCGCATCTTCAAGATACGGTGCGCTCAGCTCATCAACGTAGGCGGTGAGCTGCTCAAATTTAAGGGCAGTGTCGGTGGCTTCCACAGCGTCCGGAGGACAATAAGAAACACCACATTCTGCATTCGGAGTGCCTGGATTAATCACAAACACGCGGATCTGCGTCCCTTCTTCCTGATTTGCCAGCAGTTTGGCAAAGTGCGCTTGTGCAGAATCGGAAATACGGATCATAGCTTTGGCCTAATAGTTGACTAAATTACCTGGGTATAATCATACGCCCATTGAAGAAGGGCTACAAGGTACGGCACAGACACCATACCTGAACCGATGCGGCGCCGCTTCGCAAAAGCAGTCGGGAAAGTTCAGTAACGGTACTGCCCGTGGTGACGACATCATCCACAATCGCGATATGGAGACCGTCGACCGGCAATTCAAGGCGAAAGGCATTTTTGAGGTTTCTTTTGCGAAGCCGGGCGCTGAGCTGATGCTGGATGGCGGTGGCATGAACGCGTGTCAGCGCGTGGGCCTCATACCGGCAGCCGAGCCACCGTGCGAGGGGACGGCAGATCAGATCACTCTGGTTATAACCGCGCCGCCAGTGCCGACGTCGATATAAAGGGACATTCACCACCATGTCGATTTTCGGCAGTGACCGGTGACGTCGCGCCTGTAAAACCGCCAGCAACAGCAGTCTGGCAAGGGGCTGTGCCAGCGAGCTCTGCCCGGAAAACTTCAGCGCGTGGATCAGCCTGTTCAGCGGCGGAACATAATCATCCACGGCCACCAGCGCGCTCCACGGCGGGGATTTTTTCAGGCAGCGGCCACAGGGCAACGAGGGGTTTGTGGCCGGTAAACCACATTGTGGACAGATCCCGATACGCCATTCCAGCGATCGCGTGCAGACGGAGCAGACGCCCCACCCGCTGAGCGCCAGCGGCATTTGGCATAGCCAGCACAAGCCGGGTACTGTTAGCATGTGCAACCTCCATGTGAAAAAAGAGAACAGTAACTGATGAAGACGCTGTGGTGGCAGACCGTCGGGACAGGAAATTGCCATCTTGTGCTGCTGCACGGATGGGGCCTGAATGCAGAGATATGGAATTGCATACGTGAGGAACTCGCCTCGCATTTTACGCTGCATCTGGTGGACTTACCCGGCTTTGGCCGCAGCCGCGGGTATGGCGCGTTGTCGCTTGATGAGATGGCGCAGCAGGTTCTGGACGCTGCGCCGCAAAACGCGGTTTGGCTGGGCTGGAGCCTGGGCGGGCTGGTGGCGAGCCAGATTGCGCTGTCGCGGCCTGACCGCGTAAAAGCGCTGGTGACGGTGGCGTCATCGCCCTGTTTTAGCGCGAAGGAAGAGTGGCCCGGGATCAAGCCTGACGTGCTGGCGGGCTTCCAGCAGCAGCTGAGCGACGATTTCCAGCGGACCGTAGAGCGGTTCCTGGCATTGCAGACAATGGGCACTGACACCGCGCGTAAGGATGCCCGAACGCTGAAGCAGACCGTGCTTTCGCTGCCGATGCCGGAGGTTGAGGTGCTTAACGGCGGTCTTGAGCTCCTGAAAACGGTTGACCTGCGCGAGCCGCTGGCAGCTCTGACAGTGCCGCACCTGCGCATCTACGGTTATCTCGACGGGATTGTGCCGCGCAAAGTGGTTCCGCTGCTGGATTCGCTCTGGCCGGACAGCGAATCGCAGATCGTTGCCAAAGCCGCGCATGCCCCGTTTATCTCTCATCCGACGGAATTTTGTTCAGCGCTCATTGCGTTAAGTCAACGTTTAGACTGATTATTTTCTATCCATCCTGGAAAAAATAACACACCGCAACCATACTCCAGATGTCGTTGCGGTTGTTCTGCCTACGATAATCAAAACAACAATCCTATGGAGAGTCAGGCTATGAAACTTGTTACAGGTATTGTCACTTCTCTGGTTATTGGGTCACTGTCATTTGGCGTCTTTGCGGCAAAAGAGCTGGAAAAAGATAAAGTTGCCGGTATGAATTTGACGAAAATTGGTGAGATTTCTACGTCTGACACCACCGCGCCGATGGACGCGAGAAAAGAGCTGTCGAAGAAAGCGGATGAGCTGGGCGGAACGTACTACGTCGTCACCAGCGCTGAAAAGCAGACCAAAAACGTACGCGCAACGGCGGACGTCTACAAGTAATACGATAAAGCCGGGCATCGCTGCCCGGCTTTGTTAACGCAGCGCCCACCACTCCCTGAGGCAGGCCTTTCCTTCCGGACAGCTTTTACAGCTGCCGGAGAGACAGCCGTCCGCGTCTTCCTGAATCCGCACGGCTTTCCCCATGGCTTCCAGTCTTTCCAGCATGGCATCGATCATCGGCTGCGGCGTATGCAGGCTGAGGCTCAGCTGTTTCGCCTCCATTCGCCCTTGCAGTGCCAGCAGGTCACGAACCTGAATCAACGATGCCATGGTTTGCTCCTTAGTGACAGTCGCCCGCCGGGCTGCTGCAGCAGGTCGCGGCGGTTTTACGGTTTGCCAGCAGGTCGATGTCGACGCGGCTGCGCGCACGCCGCAGCAGGCCGAGCACTATCACGTTAAACAGTACAACCGCGAGAATGCAGACCAGGCTGTAGCGCGGATGCTGGCTGAAGTTAACGGTTTGATAAAAGAGCGTCGACAGCGAGTACGCAATGTTTAACCCCCACAGGATGGAGAAGCCCATCCAGCCGCGGCTGGACTCGCGGGCAATCGCCCCCATCACGGAGATGCACGGAATGTAGAGCAGAACAAAGATTAGGTAGCTGTAGGCCGCGGACGCGCTGCCAAATTTCTCGCCCATCACGCCCATTGCACCCGTCGCCATTTCGCCGTCACCTTTGCTGGCCTCAATAGGGTTCGCCAGCACGCTCAGGCTGAAGGTGTCTTTCAGGCTCTGCCAGGTCTCCTCAACGGCACCCAGCAGTTCATGACCGAGATGAAACTCTGCCGGATTAAATTCCTGCTCCTGAATGTTCTCGGCGGTGTAGAGCGTATTCAGGGTACCGACAACCACCTCTTTTGCCATCGCGCCGGTGAACAGGCCGACGGTTGCCTGCCAGTTATCCTCATGCACGCCAATCGGTTTGAAGACCGGCGTGATGACGCGGCTGACGGAGGCGAGGGCAGAGTCGTTGATATTATCCGCCGCCTGCCCGCTGAGGGTGAAGCTGTTCAGCGCGCTCAGGAAAATGCTGACGATGACAATCACCTTACCGGCGCGCAGCACAAAGCCCTTCAGGCGCTGCCATGTCTGGATCGCCAGACTTTTCAGATGCGGCACGTGATACACCGGCAGCTCCATCACAAACGGCGACGCTTCACCGCGCATGATGGTGTGCTTGAGCATTAAACCGGTGAGGATCGCCATCACGATGCCCAGCACATACAGCGAGAAGACCGCCAGCGCGCCCTGCTGGCCAAAGAAGGCTGCCGCAAAGACCGCAAAGATCGCCAGTCTGGCACCGCAGGACATAAACGGCGCCATCATAATGGTCATCAGACGTTCACGCGGCGCATCCAGGGTGCGTGCGCCCATCACCGAAGGCACGTTACAGCCGAAGCCGACAATCAGCGGGACGAAGGATTTACCCGGCAGGCCCAGCGCCTGCATCAGACGATCCATCACGAACGCGGCGCGGGCCATGTAGCCGGAATCTTCCAGGAACGAGAGAAACAGATACATCATGCCGATCTGCGGCACCAGAGGCAGAACGGTATTGATACCGCCGCCGATCCCTTGTGCGAGGAAGATGGTTAACCATTCGGGGAAGTGGAGGGTGTAACCTACCCACTGAATTCCGTGGACGAAGACCGCGACGGAACCGGCGTCGAAAATGGGCTGGAGGGCGCCGCCGATGTTAATGGCGAGCAGGAACATCACGTACATCACCAGCAGGAAGATGGGCAAACCGAGGAAGCGGTTAAGCACAACCCTATCCACCGCCGCCGTAAAGCGGCTGGGCTCTGCCGTCAGAGCGTTGCTGACAACGTCGCAAATCGAGGCGATGGCCTGGTAACGCGCATCGGCGATGTGCAGCGCCGGGTCGTCCAGCTCGTCGCTAAGACGGGCCACCGTCGCGTCCAGCTTATCGGCCGCATGCCCGGCGTAAGCGCGGCTGTAGATATCCCCTTCCAGCATCTGCAGGCCGAGCCACAGGCGCTGTTTTGCAGGCATGCTTTTGTCCATCTCCTGCGCCAGCACGTTGGCTTCGCGCAGGAGAGGCTTCGCGTAATGCACCAGCTCAATATCATGATTTCCCTGGTGACGGTCGATGGCCAGCTTCAGCGCATCAATACCGCGAGCGCGCGTCGAGACCAGCGGAACGACCGGGCATCCCAGGCGCGCGGAGAGGGCATCGACGTCGATACGCAGCTTTTGTTTCTCCGCAATGTCGAGCATGTTGAGCGCCACAATGCAGGGGATCCCCAGCTCCAGCAGCTGCAGCGTCAGATAAAGGTTACGCTCGAGATTGGAGGCGTCGACCACGTTGATCAGCAGGTCCGCGTCGCCGCCAAGAATATAGTGGCAGGCAATCTGCTCATCGAGCGAAGTTTGCGACGATATGGTGGTTAACGAATAGGTGCCGGGAAGGTCAACCAGCGTCACCTGGTTGTCCGTTGTCGTGAACTGGCCCTCTTTACGCTCAACCGTCACGCCCGCCCAGTTGCCCACGCGCTGGCGGGCTCCGGTCAGCTGGTTAAAAAGCGTAGTCTTGCCGGAATTAGGATTGCCAATTAAGCCAATAGTTAACTTTTTCATTTTTTTAGACTCACTGAAACCGCTGGCTTGTTATCGGGATAAGGCTTCGACTTCTATTAACGCGAGGTCTTTCTTACGCAGCACCAGATTCACGCGGCGGGTTTCGATGTGAACCGGATCGCCCAGCGGCGCCACGCGCACGACCTGGAATGACGAGCCGGGAAGCATGCCCAGCGACAGCAGCTTTTGCCGATAGGCTGGGCTAATTTCGCGGGTAAAACCGGTAATCTTCCATGCACTGTCTGGAGTGAATTGCATAACGCCTGATTCCACGAAAGGTTAAATTATCTACTATGGGATGATAATGAGAATAGTTTTTATCAGCAATATTAAAACTGTGACGGAATGTTGTTTACGGTATTAATTTACGGCCTGTTTGACCTGGCTCAATATTTGCTGAATTGCCTGGAAAACGAAAAGAGGAGTATTTGTTAACGGGGTGATAATTCGTGGTTTAAATATGGCTATGCAATCGGTTTCATATATTACGGTATAATTTGTCCCCTCATCCCGACCCTCTCCCCATGGGGGCGAGGGAGAAAAGACGGCACCGTGCGATCCCCTCTCCCCTTTGGGGAGAGGGTTAGGGTGAGGGGCATTGACAGCCTTAGCGTTTCTTACCCATCGCTGCCGCCAGCGCATCCATCATCGCGCTGTTGCCTGCAGGCTGAGCATCACGTCCGCGCGGTTTTGCCGCTTTCGCGGCCGGGCGCTGCTGCTCGCGGCCACCGCCATTGCCGCCGCGGCGCGCGCTGGTGTCGCCCGGCTGCTCGTCCAGACGCATGGTCAGCGCGATACGCTTGCGCTGCAGATCCACTTCCAGCACTTTGACCTTCACGATGTCACCCGCTTTAACCACGGTGTGCGGGTCTTCAACGAACTTGTCGGCGAGGGAAGAGATATGCACCAGACCGTCCTGATGCACGCCGATATCCACAAACGCGCCAAAGTTGGTGACGTTGGTCACCGCGCCTTCCAGCACCATGCCGGGCAGCAGGTCGTTCATGGTTTCCACGCCGTCAGCAAAGGTCGCCGTTTTGAACTCAGGGCGCGGATCGCGGCCCGGCTTTTCCAGCTCTTTGATGATGTCGGTGACGGTAGGAACACCAAATTTGTCGTCGGTGAAATCAACGGCTTTCAGGTTGCGCAGGGCGCTGCTGTCACCCATGAGATCTTTCAGCGCCTGCTGGGTGGCGGCCAGAATGCGTTCCACCACAGGGTACGCTTCAGGGTGAACGGTAGAGGCATCCAGCGGGTTATCGCCGTGGTTGATGCGCAGGAAGCCCGCACACTGCTCAAAGGCTTTTGGCCCCAGACGGCTCACCTTCAGCAGCTGCTGACGGTTCTGGAACTGGCCGTTCTCATCACGCCAGGCGACAATGTTCTGCGCCATCATGCGGGTTAAGCCCGCCACGCGGGTCAGCAGGGGAACGGAGGCGGTGTTCAGGTCAACGCCGACGGCGTTTACGCAGTCTTCCACCACCGCATCCAGCTTACGCGCCAGCTGAGTCTGGCTCACGTCGTGCTGATACTGGCCCACGCCGATGGATTTCGGGTCGATCTTCACCAGCTCCGCCAGCGGATCCTGCAGGCGGCGAGCGATAGAGACCGCACCGCGCAGGGAAACGTCCAGGTCCGGGAACTCCTGGGCCGCCAGCTCGGACGCGGAATAGACGGATGCCCCCGCTTCGCTGACGATCACTTTCTGTGCCGTCACTTTCGGGAACTGCTTCTGCACGTCGAGGTAGAAACGCTCGGTTTCGCGTGAGGCCGTACCGTTGCCGATGGCAACCAGCTCCACGTTGTATTTTTCGCACAGCGCCGCTACCACGACGGCCGCTTTCGCTGCCTGGCCGGTGTGCGGATAGATGGTATCGGTCGCCACCAGCTTGCCGGTGCCGTCAACCACAGCGACCTTCACACCGGTACGCAGGCCCGGATCGAGACCCATGGTCGCGCGCAGGCCGGCAGGGGCGGCCATCAGCAGGTCGTGCAGGTTACGGGCGAAGACGTTAATCGCTTCATCTTCGGCGCGTTCGCGCACGGTGCCCATCAGCTCGGTTTCGAGGTGCATCAGCACCTTGATGCGCCAGGTCCAGCTTACTACGCCTTTACGCCAGCTGTCCGCCGGGGCGTTGTTCAGACGCAGGCCGAGATGGTCGATAATGATCTGCTCGCAGTGGCTCTCTTTCGGCGGCTCGTCAAACTGCGGGTCGGCGTTCAGGGAGAGCTGGAGCACGCCTTCGTTGCGGCCGCGGAACATCGCCAGCGCGCGGTGTGAAGGGGCGGTAGAGATCGGTTCGTGGTGATCGAAGTAGTCGCGGAATTTCGCGCCTTCTTCCTCTTTACCCGCGACGACGGTAGAGACGATGTGGGCATTCTTCCACAGATAATCACGCACTTTAGCGAGCAGCGCGGCGTCTTCGGCGAAGCGCTCCATCAGAATGTAGCGTGCGCCGTCGAGGGCGGCCTTGGTGTCCGCCACGCCTTTGTCAGCGTCGATAAATTTCGCCGCTTCGGTTTCCGGATCGTGGGACGGCTCGTTCCACAGCAGGTCGGCCAGCGGCTCAAGGCCCGCTTCAATCGCAATCTGCCCGCGCGTGCGGCGCTTCGGTTTGTACGGCAGATAGAGATCTTCTAATTCGGTTTTGCTCAGGGTGCCGTTAATGGCGCTTTCCAGATCGCTGGTCAGTTTGCCCTGTTCGCCGATGGATTTGAGGATCGCCTGACGACGTTCTTCCAGTTCGCGCAGATAGCCCAGACGGGTCTCCAGGTTACGCAGCTGCGTGTCATCCAGACCGCCGGTGACTTCCTTACGATAGCGTGCAATAAACGGCACGGTGTTCCCTTCATCAAGCAGGCGAACGGCAGCTTCTACCTGTTCGGCTCTGGCCTGAATATCACCCGCAATAATGCGGCAGAGCGAATCATTCATCATGGCTTTATCATCTGTTGAGTCGAAAAAATCAGGGGATAGTTATACGGGCTGACACGGCAAAATGCCAGCCGGGGAGGGCGCTCTCGGACTATTTTACGTAGACGATCTCATTGACGTACCAGCTGGCTTCACCACCAGGGGTCTGAACGACGGCCAGATCGCCCACTTCCTTTTTCAGCAGCGCGCGGGCCATCGGGGAGTCGATGGAGATGTAATCCTTACGACCAAAAATTTCATCGTAGCCGACAATGCGAAAGCGCAGGGTGTCGCCATCGTCGTTTTCAATCTCCACCCACGCGCCGAAGAACACTTTGCCCTCCTGCTGCGGGGAGTAATCGACAATTTTGAGATTCTCGAGGCACTTCGTCAGATAGCGAACCCGGCGGTCAATTTCGCGCAGCCGCTTTTTGTTGTACTGGTAGTCAGCGTTTTCGCTGCGATCGCCCAGGCTTGCCGCCCAGGTCACCTTTTTGGTTACTTCAGGACGCTCTTCGCGCCAGAGGTAATCCATCTCTTTTTTGAGCTTTTCGTACCCTTCGCGGGTGATCAGGGGCGTTTTCATGGTAAAGCCTTTGCTGCCTGCCGGTTAACTGTCTTGCGCACAATACGTACCACACAGTGTAACAGACAGGATTAATAATGATTTATGTGATGAAATGAGCAGATAAGCTGCTGTTAAATATGCTTTGTAACAATTTCGACTAGAATTTATACCAGAATTAACTGGTCGAATACGTGCACTTTTTTAGAATACGCTGTTACAAAGACTATCCGAACCTTTGGGAGTACACACAATGCAAGAGAACTACAAAATTCTGGTCGTGGATGACGACATGCGCCTGCGCGCGCTGCTGGAACGTTATCTGACCGAGCAGGGCTTCCAGGTTCGTAGCGTCGCGAACGCTGAGCAGATGGACCGTCTGCTGACCCGTGAATCTTTCCACCTGATGGTTCTCGACCTGATGCTGCCTGGCGAAGACGGGCTTTCTATCTGCCGCCGTCTGCGCAGCCAGAGCAACCCGATGCCGATCATCATGGTGACGGCGAAGGGTGAAGAAGTTGACCGTATCGTGGGCCTCGAAATCGGCGCGGACGACTATATTCCAAAACCGTTTAACCCGCGTGAACTGCTGGCGCGTATTCGCGCTGTTCTCCGCCGTCAGGCGAACGAACTGCCTGGTGCACCGTCGCAGGAAGAAGCCGTCATCGCCTTCGGCAAGTTCAAGCTGAACCTCGGCACGCGCGAGATGTTCCGTGAAGACGAGCCGATGCCGCTCACCAGCGGCGAGTTTGCGGTACTAAAAGCGCTGGTCAGCCACCCGCGTGAACCGCTTTCCCGTGACAAGCTGATGAACCTGGCGCGCGGTCGCGAATACTCCGCAATGGAACGCTCTATTGACGTGCAGATCTCCCGCCTGCGCCGCATGGTGGAAGAAGATCCTGCTCATCCTCGTTATATTCAGACCGTATGGGGTCTGGGCTACGTGTTCGTCCCGGACGGCTCTAAAGCATGAGGCGAATGCGCTTCTCGCCGCGTAGCTCGTTTGCCCGCACCCTGTTACTGATCGTCACCCTGCTGTTCGTCAGCCTGGTGACGACCTATCTGGTGGTGCTGAACTTTGCGATCCTGCCGAGCCTCCAGCAGTTTAATAAGGTCCTGGCCTACGAAGTCCGTATGCTGATGACCGATAAACTGCAGCTGGAGGACGGCACGCAGCTCGTCGTTCCCCCGGCGTTTCGCCGTGAAATCTACCGTGAGCTGGGCATTTCGCTCTACTCCAACGAAGCGGCGGAAGACGCTGGCCTGCGCTGGGCGCAGCACTACGAATTTCTCAGCCAGCAGATGGCGCAGCAGCTGGGCGGCCCAACGGAAGTGCGCGTTGAGGTCAACAAAAGCTCGCCCGTCGTCTGGCTGAAAACCTGGCTGTCACCCAATATCTGGGTGCGCGTTCCGCTGACCGAAATCCATCAGGGCGACTTCTCGCCGCTGTTCCGCTACACCCTGGCGATTATGCTGCTGGCGATAGGCGGCGCGTGGCTATTTATCCGTATACAGAACCGACCGCTGGTCGACCTGGAGCACGCGGCGCTGCAGGTCGGTAAAGGGATTATTCCACCTCCTCTGCGCGAGTATGGCGCCTCGGAGGTCCGTTCGGTGACGCGCGCGTTTAACCATATGGCGGCAGGCGTGAAGCAGCTGGCGGACGATCGTACGCTGCTGATGGCGGGCGTAAGCCATGACCTGCGCACGCCGCTGACGCGTATTCGTCTGGCGACGGAGATGATGGGGGAAGAGGACGGTTATCTCGCAGAGTCCATCAACAAAGACATCGAAGAGTGTAACGCCATCATCGAGCAGTTCATCGACTACCTGCGCACCGGGCAGGAGATGCCGATGGAGATGGCGGATCTGAACGCGGTGCTGGGCGAGGTGGTGGCTGCGGAAAGCGGCTACGAGCGGGAGATTGATACCGACCTGCAGGCGGGTGAGATTCAGGTACGCATGCACCCGCTCTCCATTAAGCGCGCGGTGGCGAACATGGTGGTCAACGCGGCGCGCTACGGCAATGGCTGGATTAAAGTCAGCAGCGGGTCTGAACTCAACCGCGCCTGGTTCCAGGTGGAAGACGACGGTCCGGGCATCAAGCCCGAGCAGCGTAAGCATCTGTTTCAGCCGTTTGTGCGCGGCGACAGCGCGCGCAGCACCAGCGGCACGGGCTTAGGTCTGGCGATTGTTCAGCGTATCATCGATAACCACAACGGACTGCTGGAGATTGGCACCAGCGAGCGGGGTGGGCTGAGCATTCGCGCCTGGCTGCCGGTACCGGTGACGCGGGGGCAGGTGAAAGAGAGTTAAAAAAAGGGTGGCAATTGCCACCCTTTTTTATAGGTCGGGTAAAGTGAAGCCGCCACCCGACAAAATGCGGTCTCTGCGGTCTGATGCCCTCACCCCGCCCCTCTCCCACGGGGAGAGGGAGAAAACATTAAAAAAGGCAACTTTCGTTGCCTTTTTGCTTTTACCTACAGCTTCGGACCCGCGCTCACCAGCGCAGCACCCGCCGGGGTATCGGTATACTTCTCGAAGTTCTCGATAAACAGCTTCGCCAGCGATTCCGCTTTCTCGCGCCACTGCTCCGGAGAACCGTACGTGTTGCGTGGGTCGAGGATATGCGTATCCACACCCGGCAGCGACGTTGGGATCGCCAGGTCAAACATCGGCAGCGTAAAGGTTTCGGCGTCGTCCAGAGAACCATCCAGAATGGCGTCGATAATCGCGCGGGTATCTTTGATAGAGATACGTTTGCCGGTACCGTTCCAGCCGGTGTTCACCAGGTAGGCCTGCGCGCCGGATGCCTGCATGCGTTTCACCAGCACTTCAGCGTACTGCGTCGGGTGCAACGACAGGAAAGCCGCGCCGAAGCAGGCGGAGAAGGTTGGGGTTGGCTCCGTCACGCCGCGCTCGGTACCCGCCAGCTTGGCGGTGAAGCCGGAGAGGAAGTGGTACTGCGTCTGGCTGGCCGTCAGGCGAGACACCGGAGGCAGCACGCCGAACGCATCCGCGGTCAGGAAAATGACCTTCGTGGCATGACCCGCTTTTGACACCGGCTTCACGATATTGTCGATGTGGTAGATCGGGTAAGAGACGCGGGTGTTTTCCGTTTTCGACGCATCGTCGAAGTCGATGGAGCCGTCGGCACGCACGGTGACGTTTTCCAGCAGCGCATCGCGACGGATCGCGTGGAAGATATCCGGCTCGGCCTCTTCAGACAGGCGAATGGTCTTCGCGTAGCAGCCGCCTTCAAAGTTGAATACGCCGTCGTCATCCCAGCCGTGTTCGTCATCGCCAATCAGGCGACGTTTTGGATCGGTGGACAGGGTGGTTTTCCCGGTGCCGGACAGGCCGAAGAATACCGCCACGTCGCCTTTTTCACCGACGTTAGCCGAGCAGTGCATGGAGGCGATACCGCGCAGCGGCAGCAGGTAGTTCATGACCGAGAACATCCCTTTCTTCATTTCGCCGCCGTACCAGGTACCGCCGATCAGCTGGATACGCTCGGTCAGGTTGAAGGCCACAAAGTTTTCGGAGTTCAGACCCTGCTCTTTCCACTGTGGGTTAGTGCATTTCGCACCGTTCATCACGATGAAATCCGGGGTGAAATCCTGCAGCTCTTCGTCGGTTGGACGAATAAACATGTTTTTCACGAAATGCGCCTGCCAGGCCACTTCAGTGATAAAACGCACGGAGAGACGGGTATCGGCGTTAGCGCCGCAGAAAGCGTCGACAATAAACAGACGCTTGCCGGAAAGTTGATGGGTGACGAGCCCTTTCAGGTGCTGCCAGGTTTCCGGGGAGAGCGGTTTGTTGTCGTTCTTCCCTTTGCCCTTGTCAGCCCACCACAGCGTATCGCGGGTGGTTTCGTCTCGGACGATATACTTATCTTTCGGCGAACGACCGGTAAAGATACCGGTATCGACGGCGATAGCACCAAGATTCGTCAACACACCACGCTCGTATCCTTCCAGTGCTGGATTGAGCTCTTCCTGATACAGCGTATCGTAGTCGGGGTTGTAGACGATTTCCTGGACGTCGTGAATACCATAAGCCTTGAGATCTTGCGGGGTTAAACCAGTAACACGCATATCACTGCTCCTTAGCCAATATGTACTGCCTGAAATTGTAGGGTTTTTCTGAGGTTGTTAACCGCGACGGGGCTCATAGATTTACGCATCTGGACAAAACCCTTACTAACGGAAAACGCTGCGACTCCAGTCACAGCGCAGGCGGATTATCGCAGGAATCGCTTTTTGGTTGGGGAAAATGTTCCGAAAAGGTTAAAGAGTGGTGATTTTATCGGAAAGAATGTGAATGTAATCGCATACACGTAAGAAAATTACGTAAGAGTTACATAAGGAAAACGATTCAGCTTAAGCGGGGGTTTTTGCCCCTCACACCAGCCTCTCCCAAAGGGGAGAGGGTTAGGGTGAGGGGAAAGGGGTTTAGTGAACCTGCGGATCCGCCGGGGAGGCGTTATTGCGGATCTCAGCGATATCCATCGAATTGAACACGTAGTGCGTACCGCAGTAGTCACAGTGCATATCAATTTCGCCGTCTTCCGCCATGATGCTGTCGATCTCTTCATCCGGCAGGGTTTTCAGCGCGCCAGCACAGCGCTCGCGTGAGCAGGTGCACTTAAATTCCACGGACTGCGGATCGTAAACCGTCACTTCTTCTTCGTGGTACAGACGCCACAGCACGTCGGTCGCCGACAGGTTGAACAGCTCTTCCGCTTTGATGGTTTCGGTCAGCGTCGCCAGGTGCTCAAAGTCATTGGTCTGTGCGTCCTGCGCAGGCAGAACCTGCAGCAGCATACCGCCGGCAGCAGGCTGACCGTCCACTTCACCGGTGCGGATGAAGAGACGCGTCGGCAGCTGTTCAGAACGCATGAAGTAATCTTCCAGGCAGGCTGCCAGGGTATCGCCTTCCAGACCCACCACGCCCTGATAGCGCTCGCCTTCCTCAGGGGAGATGGTGATCACCAGGTAGCCATTACCCACCAGCGTTTTGAGGTCTGCATTTTCAGGCACGTCGCCCTGAACGCGCGCCACGCCGCGCATCTGCTGCTGGTTATTGCCGTTGATCACCGCCAGCGTCATCGGGCCGTCACCCTGCAGCTGCACGGTGATATCACCGGCAAACTTCAGCGTCGCCGTCAGCAGGCTGGTGGCAACCAGCAGTTCGCCCAACAGGGTCTTCACCGGCAGCGGGTAGTTGTGGTTTTCCAGAATCTGTTTCCAGGTTTCGGATACGGTGACCAGCTCGCCGCGCACGGCGAATTGTTCAAACAGATAGCGGTGTAATTGGTCGTGTTGGGCCATTTTCATCTCTCGTGCGGGTGAGGTTAATCAGTCTCACCGTGTTTAAATTTCATCAGATCGCGGCGCTCTTTTTTATCCGGTCGCCGGTCCGGGTGGGGCATCGTCAGCGCGTTCATTTTGCGCGCCAGCGCGGTCTTCTCGCGCTTTTCAATGCTCTCCGCTGTCTCTTCATAAAGCAGTACGGCTTCCGCTGCAGGTCGACGCTGTTCGGTTATGGCTTTAATCACCACAGTACGTTCATCGTTGCCCTGACGCAGCGTTAAGGTGGCATTCAGTTCAACCAGCTTGCTCGGTTTGCTGCGCTGGCCGTTATAATGCACTTTTCCGCCGTCAACCATCTCGCGGGCAAGGGCGCGTGTTTTATAAAAACGCGCTGCCCACAGCCATTTATCCAGTCTTACCTCGTCAGAGGGTTTTTCTTTCATGGCGTCTCCTTCACGGTCAGTGAGGGGATCATCTGGCGATAATCGTTTAGTCCAGGATGGCGCAGATAGCTTTTTTCAGCCAGGCCAGAGTCAGGATTGGTCACGCCCAGACAGTAGCGAATGCCAAATCTTGCCGCGGAATCCAGAATGGGCTCGCTGTCATCAATGAACAACGTACTTTCTGGCTGCAAACCCGTCTCTTCCCTCACCGCATGCCACAACCGCTGATCCTCTTTCGGATAACCAAATGTGTGGGTGGAAAGTAATAAATCAAGGTGCGACGCCAGGCCGGTATGCTCCAGCTTCACCGCCAGATTATGTGGATGCGCGTTGGTCAGCAAAATACGGCGCTTGCCGCTTGCTTTCAGCGCATCCAGAAAGGGCACGGTGTCCTCGCGCAGAACGGCGCGCGGGCCCTGGGCGGTGGTCATGGCACAAATATCCAAACCGAGGCGCTCGCTCCAGTAGTCAAGACAGTACCAGTTTAGCGTATGTTGCACCGCGCTATATTGCGAACGAATGAATGCCTGTGCTTCCGCCGGGGAGATCCCCTGCTGCTCGCCATAGGTTTCTGGAACCAGCGTTTGCCAGAAATAGTTATCAAAGGCGAGATCGAGCAGCGTGCCGTCCATATCCAGCAGAACGGTATCTACCTCCTGCCAGGCGATATCAAGATGCATAAGGGGGAACTCCAGCCAGAAGAAACGTGCGCGACAGGGTAGCACATCTTGCCGCGCAACGACGTTATCAGATCAGGCTCTCAGACGAGGGGATCAGCTTAGGATTGAGGCAGTTTTCATAATACTGCTGGATGTCGGCAAGCCGGGTGCGCGAGCGCTGGTAGCGGCGCAGGGCCATAAAGCCGTTCCAGAAAATGGCGATCAGCATCGCGGTCATCAGCAGAGAGGTGCCGATGTAACGCCATAAGCCTGCGCTATCCGGCATCCGGTGCAGGCCGATATGGCGAGTGCCGTTGGCGTCGGTATAAATACTCGTGACAATCCCTTCGGCGCTGAACGGCGTTTGCATCAGCATCTGCGCCAGGCGCTGGAACTGGCTCCACTGCTCCTGAGCCGGGTAGTCATAAAGCGCAACCTGCGGGTAGGGCTGATCGACCAGGTCGCTGCCTTCATCGCTTGCTATTACAAAGCCGCCCGGCGCCGGGCTGTTCAGCGCCTGAGCCGCGCGGGTGGTCTCGCGCATCATGAACGGCGACGTCGAGGTGGCGACCAGGTTATCCAGCGATTCAGCGCTCACCGGACGCAGCAGGACATTAACGCCATCCAGTCGTCCCGCTTCGGCGCGTTTCACCAGCGAGTCCCAGTCTTTGCTGTTCCCCAGGTTTACCAGGGCGTTTTTAAGGCGTATGCACTCATCCTGAGAGGAGCATAAATCCTGCGTTTTCAGGACGATGTCACCAAAATCATCCAGCAGAACCATGCCTGATTTCTGAATGGCCGAGCGCAGCGCGGGGCTGACGCGCGAATCATCGTCCGGTTTCGGGTGCAGCTGGCGGTTAACCGTCTGGGTGAGAGCCGTGGCCTTGTTCACCACTTCGGATTCCGGCAGCGGCAGCGGCGGCGCGTCGTTCCAGATAATTTGCGAGCAGTCGAACGGCATGAACGGCGAGCTCTGACGCGTGTTCCAGGCACCCGGGGTGTGAATATTACACATCCCGGTCCCCTTCAGGCGCAGCGTGTCCCCCACGCGTACACCGGCTTCATCCAGTTTGTTGACGCTGGTCGCTTCAATGGTTTGCGCCCCTTTGATCCACGACAGGGTGAATTTAATGGGCATATCCAGCGGCACGAAAAGCAGCAGCATGGCTAAGACCAGCGCGGCGCCGCCGGCAATGACCGTACTGCGTAGCCAGTGCTGAAGCGGGAAATTTTTCACTTCATCATGCAGGGATAAGAAGCGCCCCTGGCGCACAACGTGGCGGTCAAGGTAGATATCAATATCGGTTTTCTGCCCTAAGTCCTGTGCGATCCACGGCTGCCAGTGGCGCGGGTAGATCAGGTCGATAATACCGAGCGAGATATTATTGAGATGCTCCTGATCGTTTTCACCGAACAGGCCCCAGCGCTTTGGCGTCCCGCGCAGGCAGTGGATCTCGCGCAACGAGGTTTTGGCCGGGGGGGCAAAGAGACCCCAAAGCCCGCCGGCCAGCAGCAGCACCGCGCCGCCAGCCAGCCAGGGAACAAACACATCCGGCGTCAGCAGGCAGATAAAAAAGAGCAGGAAGGCAGCAACGATCAGAATGGCTTCACGGATGCCGTCCGGGCGGCTCAGGGCGTACTCTTCATGCGTCTCCTGGCGAATGTTCAGCAGTTCGATCTGCTCTGTCTCTTCGCCACGAATGGACGCCTGCGTTGAACTCGCGCGTTCCAGCGCAAAACGCGGGGCTTCCTGAAGGTATTCATTCAGCGTATGGCCGTTAAGCGTGATAACCAGAGGCAATGAATCGGTGTGAATCAGCTCAACGCTGTTTTCGTCATTTATGTACTGCTCCCAGGACGGGGGCAGATGCACTTCGACGGAATCAAGGTAATAGCGCCATTTGTTGGGGTCATCAGTGGTGATGCCATAGCGCGTGATGGAGCGCGTCACGCAGAGCACGGTATCACTTTGCGCATTAAGCTTGAGCGCGACGGGCGCAGCGGTGGCTCCCGTTGGCCCAGGCGTTAACTGAGTACGGTTCAGGATTTCGAGATAGTTTTCAACCGCATCGCGCTCGTCTTGAGTGAGTTTACGCGTGCTCGCACCCGCAAATGCATTTAAAAACGGCAGACGATAACGGCGCTGTACGCGGCGCCTGTACAACCATCCTGCAACAAACGCACCGGCCAGCATAGCAGCGAGAACAATCAAAATGGTGCTCATGCTTTCCCCATCTTACATATCTTCTTACAGGTGTAGTCAGTAGCACCTTTACATTGAATGAGAGTCTGTGGCTGGCTATCGGCAAGTATGGAGTCGAACTTGAGCATTCTGAAGCGCATCCCAGTGACCGGTGATGATAGCAAAGCCTGTTATGGCGCGATATCAGCAAATTCCTGGAAACATTTCAACCTCTTGACATTTGTTTTGAATTGAGGATTGATCCCAGTTACGTTGCATAAATGTAAATAAAGAACGATTGACATTGCCGAAACCGTGCGGCATATCGCACAATAACGCCAGTTCTCACTGCTAAGACCCATCAAGATGAGCAAACCACTACAAAAACCCACCATTCTGAATGTAGAAACTGTCGCCAAATCGCGCCTGTTTAATGTCGAAAGTGTGGACCTGGAGTTCAGCAACGGTGTGCGTCGCGTTTATGAACGTATGCGCCCCTCTTCGCGCGAAGCGGTGATGATTGTTCCCATTGTCGACGATCATCTGATTTTGATCCGCGAATACGCTGTGGGAACGGAATCTTACGAGCTTGGGTTCTCGAAAGGGCTTATCGACCCGGGTGAAACCGTCTTTGAAGCTGCAAACCGCGAGCTTAAAGAAGAGGTGGGCTTTGGTGCGAATGAGCTTTCATTCCTGAAAAAGCTGAGCATGGCGCCGTCCTATTTTTCAAGCAAAATGAATATCGTGGTGGCTGAAGACCTCTATCCTGAATCGCTGGAAGGGGATGAGCCGGAGCCGCTGCCGCAGGTTCGCTGGCCGCTAGCGCATCTGATGGATCTGCTGGAAGACCCTGACTTTAATGAGGCTCGCAACGTGAGCGCGCTGTTCCTGGTACGGGAATGGTTGAAGGGGCAGGGGCGACTGTAGTGGCCTGATGCCCTCACCTCAACCCTCTCCCACGGGAGAGGGAGCAAACACAAAAACGGCAACCAGAGGTTGCCGTTTTGCTTTGTTGTCAGAACAGCTCGTGCGTCTCGCCGTTATCAATAATCTCTGTCCCCACCTCGTGCACCGCCTGCGTGGTTGGCTGCGTGCCCTCGATGAAATACTCTTCGCGACTATTACCGCCGTTGGCGAGCTGACCGGTGCTGCGGTCGATATTAACCGTCACTACGCCTGGCGGTGGCGTTAACGGCTGCTCCGGCACGCCTTCAAGAACGGACTTCATGTAGGCGTCCCAGGCCGGCTGCGCGCTCTTCGCACCGCCTTCGTAGCCGGAGATCTGATCCTTAATCGCGCCGGAAGCCGTTGTACGACCTAAGTCACGGCGGTGATCGTCGAAGCCGATCCAGACCGACGTCACCACGCCCGGGCCGTAGCCGGAGAACCACGCGTCTTTCGAGCTGTTGGTTGTCCCCGTTTTACCGCCGATATCATGGCGCTGCAAATCGCGCCCTGCGCGCCAGCCTGTGCCCTGCCAGCCCGGTTCACCGAAGATGTTGGTGTTCAGCGCGCTTTTGATCAGGAAGGACAGCGGCGTGTTGATCACGTGCGGGGCATACTCCGGCGCGCCGGTCTGTGCCACCAGAGACTGGTTAGCCTGCTCGAGCTGCGGCTGCGGCACGACGCCGTTCTGCTGCTCCTGAGATACGGCAGGGTCTTCCATGTCCTTGTTTTCAAGCACGTCGGATTTCGGCGTATTGCCATAAATGACCGGAATATCGCAGTCAGGGCAGGCAATCTTCGGCTTCGCTTCGAACAGCACGCCGCCCTGATCATTTTCAATCTTGCTGATGAAGTACGGGTCAATCAGGAAGCCGCCGTTGGCCATCACCGAGTACCCGCGTGCGACCTGAAGCGGCGTAAACGAGGCGGAGCCTAACGCCAGCGACTCGGTGCGAACGATGTTCTGCGCCGGGAAACCGAAGCGCTGCAGATACTCTGCGGCATAGTCGACGCCCATCGCGCGCATGGCGCGCACCATCACTACGTTTTTCGACTGTCCCAAGCCCTGACGGAGACGAATTGGGCCGGCATACTCCGCAGGGGAGTTCTTCGGCTGCCAGTCGGAACCGGCACCGGCATCCCAGCGGGAGATTGGCACGTCGTTAAGGATGCTGGCGAGGGTCAAGCCTTTATCCATCGCTGCCGTGTAGAGGAACGGTTTGATATTGGAACCGACCTGACGCAGCGCCTGGGTGGCGCGGTTAAATTTGCTCTGGTTGAAATCAAACCCGCCGACCAGGGCCAGGATGGCACCGTTCTGTGGGTTAATAGAGACCAGGGCCGAGTTGACGTCCGGCACCTGTGCCAGCCACCAGGCTTCGCCTACCTTGCGCACCCAGATTTGCTGCCCGGTCTGCACGGCATCGGTCACTTTACGCGGCGTTGCGCCCTGCAGCGTATCCGAGCGGTAAGGACGCGCCCAGCGGATACCGTCCATGCGCAGCGAGACGGAAGTACCGTCCGCGAGCGTCGCAACGGCTTCCTGAGGATCGGCCTGCGTCACCACGGCAGGAAGGAGCGGACCATAGGTTGGCAGCGCCTTCAGCGTACTGGTGATTTTTTTACTGTCCCACGCGCTTTCGCCCACTTTCCAGAGCACGTTTGACGGGCCGCGATAGCCGTGACGCATATCGTAGTCCATCACGTTGTTCCGCACCGCTTCCTGAGCCGCCTGCTGGACCTTACGGGTGACGGTGGTGTACACGCGATAGCCATCTTCGTAGGCCTTGTCACCATAGCGATTCACCATCTCCTGGCGAACCATTTCGGTCAGGTAAGGAGATGCGAAGGCGATTTCAGGGGCGTGGTAGTTAGCGTCAATAACATCGTTACGCGCCTGGTCGTACTCGCTCTGGCTGATGTAGCCTTCGCTCAGCATACGTGACAGGACGACGTTACGGCGCGCGGTGGCGCGATCGAGCGAGTAGAGCGGGTTAAACGTGGACGGCGCTTTCGGCAGACCGGCGATGGTTGCCATTTCGCTTAAGGTGAGCTGCTCAACGGGCTTACCGAAGTACACCTGTGCGGCAGCCCCCACGCCATAGGCGCGGTAGCCCAGGTAGATTTTGTTGAGGTACAGCTCAAGGATTTCGTCTTTGCTCAGCAGCTGCTCAATACGGATCGCGAGGAACACCTCTTTGATCTTACGTATCAGCGTCTTTTCAGGGCTGAGGAAGAAGTTACGCGCCAGCTGCTGCGTAATGGTACTCGCCCCCTGAGAGGCGTGACCAGAGAACAACGCAATGCTCGCGGCACGGAAAATCCCCACAGGATCGACACCGTGGTGCTCGTAAAAACGGCTGTCCTCCGTGGCGATAAAGGCTTTCACCATCACGGGGGGGATTTGGTTTAAGGTCAGCGGAATACGACGCTTCTCGCCATACTGCGCCATCAGCTCGCCATCGGCGCTATAGACTTGCATCGGGATCTGGAGGCGCACATCGCGAAGCGTGGCGACATCAGGTAGCTGTGGCTCAATATATTTGTATAAACCGTAAATCGAGCCTGCTCCCAGCAGAATGCAACAGACTGCAAGGATGAATAAATACTTTACGAACTTCACCGGAGATTTCCCATTTGGTTTCACTTGGGCAGTTTCTAAACAATCGCGCGGTAGTATAAAGGCAAGCCTGATTCATTGATATAGCCGTCAACCCGACGGGCGATAAGGAGATCGTGAAGCATGGCTTTCAAAATATGGCAAACGGGCGTTCATATTCAACAGGATAGGGTGCTGATCGTCGCCCTGGCCCGGGAGAAGTTGGGCTGGTGCATGCGCCGCTGGTGGGCGATTCCTCTGGACGAGGGCATCATTCGTGACGGCAAAATTTGTCAGCCAGAACAGCTGGTTGATGCGTTACGCGACTGGCGCAAAACGCTGCCGCACTACCATCGGGTATTCCTCTCTTTCCCGGCAGCACGCACTCTGCAACGGGCGCTCCCCCGCCCGACCGTTGCGCTGCGCGACAGCGAGCAGCTCTCATGGCTTGGTGCGGCGCTCGCGCGCGAACTGGAGATGTCTGCTGATACGCTCTGTTTCGATTACGCGCAGGATACCTTCAGCAATACCTTTCAGGTGACCGCCGCGCAAAACAACGAGATCGACACCCTACTGGCGCTGGCGAAAACGCTGCGTTTGCGGCTGGTGGCCATTACGCCGGATGCCAGCGCGCTGGCGAATCTTCTTCCCGCGGTGGCGCCAGCGACGTGCGTCGCCTGGCGGGACGATCGGCAGTGGCTGTGGGCGATGCGCCACCAGTGGGGACGCCGCATTACCACAGAAGCCGAAAACGTGTCTGAGCTTTCAGCGCTGCTGGGGCTTGGTTCGGATGACATCGCGCTGTTTGATACCCGACGTGATCCGTGGGAAATCCTGGAACGCTGCCATGCCCCGCTACCGGACTGCGGCGCTGATTATACCGTTGCGCTGGCGTTGGCCATGAGCGAGGTGCCCGGATGAGCATCATGAACTTTCTGCCCTGGCGACAGCAGCGGCGCGCGCGATGCCTGCGCTTCTGGGGCGTAATGTGTGTCGGCACCGTGCTGTTAATGTTCGCGATCATTTTCTGCCTGCGGATAAACCCTCTTATGAGGCTGCACGCGCTGCAAACGGAGCTGACGGGAACGCAGACCGTGCAGCACGCGCTTGCCTCCCGGCAGAAACTCGCCTCACAGGCGCAGAAGCCAGCGCAGACCCTTCAACGACGCGCATGGCAACCGGTGCTGGAGTCCCTTTCCCGCGTCACTCCTTCACAGGTCTGGCTGACAGAGCTTCGCTATCAGCCTCCTGCTCTGACGTTGACCGGGTATGCCATAACCCTGCCAGCCCTGTCAGCTCTGCGCGATGCGCTGGGCCAAATAGCGGGTTTTACGCCCGGAACGGCGGGAGAGCTTCGGCAGGACAGCCAGGGGCGGTGGATGTTCACCCTCCATCTTAAAAGCGAGGGGTAACGCATGGATACCCTGTTAGAACGCTGGTGCGAAAGCCGTCCCTGGTATCGGGTGCTTTTTTGGTGTCTGGGGAGCCTCCTGGCAGGACTGGCCGCGTGGGGCACCTTGCTCAGACCGCTAGACAGGCAGTGTGCTGAACGACAGCGACAGATGATTCAGGACGCAAGGACGAACGCGGCGTTATGGCCTGCCGTCAGAAAGGGGCCGTTTCGTCCGGAAACAACGGACACACTGGCGCTGACGGCGTTTTCCCCGCTCGATTTTCAGGGCGATAACGCGACGCTGGTTCACTGGAAGCCGCTGCAGAACGGAGGGGAACTGATGCTGGAGGTGGAGTGGCAGGCTCTCCCGGCGCTTTTTTCCCGGCTGGCGCAGCGGGATGTGCAGATCGCCGCTTTCGCGATTGCACCACAAGGTACAGCGTTGCGCCTGCGGCTGGAGCTGGAACATGCGAAATAGCGCGCGATATTTGCTGGTTTGCTCAGCGCTGCTTTTGACCGGCATGCGCGATCCGTTTCGCCCGCCGGACGATCCCTGCGCCATAGGCGAGCTGGCGCAGTGGCGCTACCGCGGCATGGTGGTAGGACAGCAGGCTATCGGCATTTTACAGGATGGGCAAAAGCGCTGGTACCGGCTGAAAACACATGAACGCTTCCCTGCGGGCTGGACGATAACAGCCGTCAATGAAACGGAACTGGTTGTTGATGTGGGTGACACATGTGAACCAGGAAAATGGACGTGGCAACGAGAAGGAACGAATAAGAATGAATTTACGGATAATGCTGTGGCTGCTGACGTTCAGCCATCCGCTGTGGGCCGCCGTGCCAAAACCGGTCACGCTGGTGGTGGATGACGTGCCTGTAGTCCAGGTGCTGCAGAGCCTGGTTGCACAGGAGAACCGAAATCTGGTGATATCGCCTGACGTCGGCGGCACGCTTTCGCTCAACCTGACGCGCGTCCCCTGGCGTCAAGCGTTACAGACGGTTGTCACCAGCGCTGGCCTTGTTTTGCGAGAGGAGGGCGGCATTTTTTATGTTCATACCGCGGCCTGGCAGCGTGAACAGCAGGAGCGCTCAGAACAGGAGCGAACGCGTCGACAGCTTGAGGCGCCGCTGGTGTCTCACAGCATCGCTTTTTCCTATGCCGATGCCGGAGAGCTGCAAAAAGACGCGGAAAAGCTCCTGAGCCCCAAGGGAAGTTTGTCTCTCGACAAACGCACCAACCGGCTGCTGATTCGGGATAACCAGACGGTGGTGGAGACGCTGCAGCGCTGGGCCGCTCAGATGGATATTCCCGTCGAACAGGTCGAGCTGGCGGCGCATATTGTGACCATTAATGAAAAAAGCCTGCGTGAGCTGGGGGTGAAGTGGAATCTCGCCGACGCCGCCGACGCGGGCAAGGTTGGTCAGCTCACCACGCTTGGCAGCGATCTTTCCGTCGCCAGTGCCACCAGTCATGTGGGTTTTAACATCGGACGGATCAATGGTCGGCTGCTGGATCTGGAGCTCTCTGCGCTGGAGCAAAAACAGCAGGTCGATATCATCGCCAGCCCGCGACTGCTGGCCTCGCATATGCAGCCGGCCAGCATCAAGCAGGGGAGTGAAATCCCGTATCAGGTCTCAAGCGGTGAAAGCGGGGCAACCTCCGTTGAGTTTAAAGAGGCGGTATTAGGAATGGAGGTCACACCGGTGGTCTTACCGGGTGGGCGCGTGCGCCTGAAATTGCACATCAGCGAAAATATGCCGGGACAGATTCTGCAGCAGGCTGACGGCGAAACGCTGGCGATCGACAAACAGGAGATAGAAACCCAGGTGGAGGTAAAAAGTGGAGAAACGCTGGCGTTGGGCGGAATTTTTTCGCAGAAGAACAAAACCGGCAGCGACAGCGTGCCGGGGCTGGGGAAAATCCCCTGGCTTGGACAGCTTTTTCGCCACGATGGTAAGGATAATGAACGGCGCGAGCTAGTGGTGTTTATTACACCACGTCTGGTCGGTATTCGCTGACGGGTAACGATCCCCGCAATGATTTTGCAGTCAGTTTGTTGCAGATGTTTGACGTGGGGCATGAATTAGCATACAAGGAGTACCGATTTGAGTTGGACTTACGTCTTATTACCTTATGCGCCCGACGCGGTGATTTAATCAGTTGCCAAACAAGCCGGAGTATTGAGATAATTTTTAGTCTGACTCTCGCTCTATTGCATATGAGGTTTCAGTTCATGTCCTGCTACGCTGGGTGTCTGCGAAGCGGGGATTACCATTAACGAATAGTCTTAGTAGTACCGATAAAATGGCAGAGAAACGCAATATCTTTCTGGTTGGGCCTATGGGTGCCGGCAAAAGCACTATTGGGCGTCAGTTAGCTCAACAACTCAATATGGAATTTTACGATTCTGATCAAGAGATTGAGAAACGAACCGGAGCTGATGTGGGCTGGGTTTTCGATGTAGAAGGCGAAGAAGGTTTCCGTGACCGAGAAGAAAAAGTGATCAACGAACTCACGGAAAAACAGGGCATCGTTCTGGCAACAGGCGGCGGTTCTGTGAAATCTCGCGAAACCCGTAACCGTCTCTCCGCCCGTGGCGTAGTGGTCTATCTTGAGACGACCATCGAGAAACAGCTGGCACGTACGCAGCGCGATAAAAAGCGCCCGCTGCTGCAGGTTGAAACGCCACCACGCGAAGTTCTGGAAGCGTTGGCCGATGAACGCAATCCGCTGTATGAAGAGATTGCCGACGTGACCATTCGTACTGACGACCAGAGCGCTAAAGTGGTTGCAAACCAGATTATTCATATGCTGGAAAGCAACTGATTCTGGCTTTATATACACTCGCCTGCGGGTAAAAGCATTAAAGGTGGATGTCGCGTCATGGAGAGGATTACAGTTACTCTCGGGGAACGTAGTTACCCTATCACCATCGCGGCTGGTTTGTTTAACGACCCAGCTTCCTTTTTACCACTGAAAGCGGGTGATCAGGCGATGCTGGTCACCAATGAGACGCTGGCTCCGCTTTATCTCGACCGCGTACGCCACCTGCTTGAGCAGGCGGGCGTAAAAGTCGACAGTGTGATTCTCCCCGATGGCGAGCAGTATAAAAGCCTGACGGTACTGGATACCGTCTTTACCGCATTGCTGCAAAAACCGCACGGTCGCGATACAACACTGCTTGCCCTGGGCGGCGGTGTTGTGGGCGATCTGACCGGCTTTGCGGCCGCAAGCTATCAACGTGGCGTCCGTTTTATTCAAATCCCGACCACGTTGCTGTCCCAGGTCGACTCCTCTGTGGGTGGCAAAACGGCAGTCAACCATCCGCTCGGCAAAAACATGATTGGCGCGTTCTACCAGCCCGCATCGGTGGTGGTGGATCTCGACTGTCTGAAAACGCTGCCGAAGCGCGAACTGGCTTCTGGTCTGGCGGAAGTGATCAAATACGGCATTATTCTTGATGGCGAGTTCTTTAGCTGGCTTGAAGAGAATATGGATGCGCTGCTGTGCCTGGATGAGGCTAAACTGGCATACTGCATTCGTCGTTGTTGTGAACTGAAAGCAGAAGTTGTTGCAGCAGACGAGCGTGAAACGGGCTTACGTGCTTTACTGAATCTTGGGCATACGTTTGGTCACGCGATTGAAGCCGAGATGGGTTACGGCAACTGGCTGCACGGTGAGGCCGTCGCGGCCGGAATGGTCATGGCAGCCCGCACCTCTGAACGTCTGGGGCAGTTTAAACCTGAAGAGACGGCGCGCATCATTGCGCTGCTTGAACGTGCAGGTTTGCCGGTAACCGGGCCGCAGGAGATGTCGGCGCAGGCGTATTTACCCCACATGATGCGCGATAAAAAAGTATTGGCAGGTGAGATGCGTCTTGTACTCCCGCTTGCAATAGGGAAGAGTGAAGTGCGCGGCGGAGTGCCGCACGATGTCGTTCTTGGCGCTATCGCTGATTGTCAGCAGGCGTAACAACTAGAAAGGTCAGGCCACTGTCGCATGTGGTCGTTTAGCTTCAGGTGAAATGCAAAGTCGTTGGCATAAGCCTTTGAGTGGGGTGTTAAATGGATGAATTCAAACCAGAAGACGAGCTGAAACCCGATCCCAGCGATCGTCGTACTGGTCGTTCTCGTCAATCTTCAGAACGTGATAACGAGCCGCAGATCAACTTTGACGATGTTGATCTGGATGCAGACGATCGTCGCCCTTCGCGCAGCCGCAACGCGCACGAAGAGCGAGCAGAAGAGGATTATGAGTCCGAAGAAGATTCAATGGACGAACAGCCTGTAGAGCGTCGCCCACGTAAACGTAAAAAAGCCGCTGCGCCGAAACCGGCTTCCCGCCAGTACATTATGATGGGCCTTGGCGTTCTGGTGCTTGTGCTGTTGATTGTCGGCATTGGCTCCGCGCTTAAAGCACCGTCAACGAACTCAACCGAGCAAACTGCTTCCGCTGAGAAGAGCATCAACCTTTCCGGTAACGATGCGTCCAATCAGGCGAATGGCGCACAGCCAGCGCCGGGAGCGACTTCCGCAGAGCAGACCGCAGGTAACACCACAGCGCCACAGGATGTTTCTCTACCGCCCGTTTCTTCAACCCCTGCTCAGGGTCAGGCACCTGCTACGCCTGAAGGCCAGCAGCGCGTAGAAGTTCAGGGAGATCTGAACAATGCGCTGACGCAGCCGCAGAACCAGCAGCAGGTTGATAACGTCGTGGTTAACTCTACGCTGCCAACTGAGCCGGCAACCGTTGCCCCGATTCGCGGTGGTAACGCTCAGCCACAAACGGCTGCGACGGAAACCAAACCGCGCCAGACGCAAACTGCGACGCGTCCTGAACGTAAGCAGGCGGTCATTGAGCCTAAGCGTGAAACCAAACCTCAGGCAGTCGTCAAAGCGCCTGAAGTGAAAGCCGTACCGGCACAGCCGAAACACACCGAAACGGCTGCGGTGAGCGAGCCTGCTAAAGCGTCAGTCACTCAGACCGCGCCGAAAGCAACGGCGACCACAGCGGCACCTGCAGCAACAGCTCCAGCAGCCTCCAGCGCCGCAGCAGGCAAAACGGCAGGTAACGTGGGCTCGCTGAAGTCTGCGCCATCCAGCAACTACACGCTGCAGCTGAGCAGTTCGTCTAACTATGACAACCTCAACGGTTGGGCGAAGAAATCAAATCTGAAAAACTACGTTGTTTATCAGACGACCCGCAACGGTCAACCGTGGTATGTGCTGGTCAGCGGCGTTTATTCGTCCAAAGATGAAGCGAAACGTGCCGTAGCGGCACTGCCAGCTGATGTTCAGGCAAAAAATCCCTGGGCGAAGCCGATTCATCAGGTTCAGGCCGATCTGAAGTAATGTTTAAAGCGCAGGATGCTGTCGGAGCTTTCTCCACAGCCGGAGAAGGTGTAATCAGTTAGTCAGCATGAAAAAAAATCGCGCTTTTCTGAAATGGGCTGGGGGGAAATACCCCCTGCTCGATGATATTAAAAAGCACCTGCCAAAAGGCGAGTGTCTAATCGAGCCTTTCGTGGGTGCGGGATCGGTGTTCCTCAACACCGATTTTTCTCGTTATATCCTGGCGGATATCAACAACGACCTTATCAGCCTCTATAACATTGTTAAGCTGCGTACCGAAGAGTATGTCGCAGAGGCGCGCAAACTGTTTACGCCGGAGAATAATCACCCGGACGTTTACTACCAGTTCCGCACTGAGTTTAATCAGAGCCAGGATCCGTTCCGCAGAGCGCTGCTGTTCCTCTATCTCAACCGTCATGGTTACAACGGCCTGTGCCGCTATAACCTGCGCGGGGAATTTAACGTGCCGTTTGGTCGCTATAAGCGCCCGTATTTCCCGCAGGACGAGCTGTATCACTTTGCCGAAAAAGCGCAGAACGCAGAGTTTCATTGCCTCTCCTATGAAGAATGTATGGAACTGGCAGTCGTAAACTCGGTGGTTTACTGTGACCCGCCTTACGCACCACTGTCTGCAACGGCGAATTTCACCGCTTATCACACCAACAGCTTCAGCCCGGCCGAACAGGCTCGTCTGGCGGAGATGGCGGAAAAGCTGGTCAGCAAAAGAATTCCGGTGTTAATTTCGAATCACGACACGCCTGATACGCGCGAATGGTATAAAGCCGCGAAGCATTTTCAGGTCAAAGTGCGGCGTAGCATTAGCAGCAACGGCGGCACACGTAAAAAGGTGGACGAACTTCTGGCTCTTTATCGCCCCTGAGCCGTTTTGCCCGCCGGTAAACACATTTCAAGGAGAAGCGGATGAAACAGTTTTTGATTGCTCCCTCAATTCTGTCGGCCGATTTTGCCCGCCTGGGTGAAGACACCGCCAAAGCTCTCGCGGCTGGCGCAGATGTTGTCCATTTCGACGTTATGGACAACCACTACGTCCCTAACCTGACCATTGGCCCAATGGTGCTCAAGGCATTACGCAACTATGGCATTACCGCGCCGATCGACGTTCACCTGATGGTGAAGCCTGTTGATCGCATCGTGCCTGATTTCGCCGCAGCGGGTGCCAGCATCATCACTTTCCATCCGGAAGCCTCTGAACACGTGGACCGCACGCTGCAGCTGATCAAAGAGAACGGCTGTAAAGCGGGCCTGGTGTTTAACCCGGCCACGCCGCTGAGCTATCTCGACTATGTCATGGACAAGCTGGACGTGATTCTGCTGATGTCCGTTAACCCGGGTTTCGGCGGTCAGTCATTCATTCCCCACACGCTGGATAAGCTGCGTGAAGTGCGCCGTCGCATTGATGAGTCAGGTTACGATATTCGCCTGGAAGTGGACGGCGGGGTGAAAGTGAATAACATTGGTGAAATTGCGGCAGCGGGCGCGGATATGTTCGTTGCAGGTTCGGCAATTTTCGACCAACCGGATTACAAAAAAGTCATTGATGAAATGCGCCGTGAGCTGGCGAAGGTAAGTCATGGATAAATTGCAGGCAATTCGGGGTGTGGCATTCGACCTCGACGGCACGCTGGTCGACAGCGCGCCGGGCTTAACGAGCGCCGTAGACCAGGCGCTGTATGCACTTGAACTCCCCGTTGCGGGTGAAGAGCGCGTAGTAACCTGGATTGGCAACGGCGCCGATGTTCTGATGGAGCGCGCGTTGACGTGGGCTCGCCAGGAGCGCGCGTCGCAGCGTTCCGCGCAGGGTAAACCGAGCGTTGACCACGCTGACATCCCTAAGGATGAGCAGCTGCGGATTCTGCGCAAACTGTTCGATCGTTTCTATGAAGAGACCGTCGAGGAGGGCAGTTTCCTGTTCCCGGACGTTCAGGAAACGCTGAGCGCGCTGCACGCGAAGGGCATTCCGCTGGGGCTGGTGACCAACAAACCGACGCCGTTTGTTGCGCCTCTGCTGGAAGCGCTCGATATCGCTAAATATTTCTCCGTGATTGTGGGCGGCGACGACGTGCAGAACAAAAAGCCGCATCCGGAACCGCTGTTGCTGGTGGCAGGAAAATTATCCTTAACCCCTGCGGAGCTGCTCTTTGTTGGGGATTCGCGCAATGATATTCTGGCTGCCCGAGCGGCAGGGAGTCCTTCCGTCGGATTAACCTATGGCTACAACTACGGTGAAGCCATCACGCTAAGTGAGCCGGATGTGGTCTTCGACCACTTCAAAGATTTGTTGCCCGCACTCGGGCTTTCGCACAGTGAACATCAGGAATTAAATAATGACTAAGCCCATCGTTTTTAGTGGCGCACAGCCTTCAGGTGAATTGACCATTGGTAACTACATGGGTGCGTTACGTCAGTGGGTCAGCATGCAGGATGAGTACCATTGCATTTACTGCATCGTCGATCTCCATGCGATTACCGCGCGTCAGGATCCTGAGAAGCTGCGTAAAGCCACCCTGGACACCCTGGCGCTGTACCTGGCCTGCGGCATCGATCCTGAGAAGAGTACCATTTTCGTTCAGTCTCACGTGCCTGAGCACGCGCAGCTGGGCTGGGCGCTGAACTGCTACACCTATTTCGGCGAGCTGAGCCGCATGACCCAGTTCAAGGATAAATCCGCGCGCTACTCTGAGAACATCAACGCCGGCCTGTTCGACTATCCGGTGCTGATGGCGGCAGACATCCTGCTGTATCAAACCAACCAGGTGCCGGTAGGTGAAGACCAGAAGCAACATCTGGAGCTGAGCCGCGATATCGCCCAGCGCTTTAACGCGATTTACGGCGATGTTTTCAAAGTGCCAGAGCCGTTTATTCCGAAGTCCGGCGCGCGCGTGATGTCGCTGCTGGAGCCGACCAAGAAGATGTCCAAGTCTGACGATAACCGCAACAACGTTATCGGCCTGCTGGAAGATCCGAAATCCGTCGTCAAAAAGCTCAAGCGCGCGGTCACCGACTCCGACGAGCCGCCTGTGGTGCGCTACGACGTGCAGAACAAAGCGGGCGTTTCCAACCTGCTGGATATCCTCTCCGGCGTGACTGGCCAAAGCATCCCTGAACTGGAAAAACACTTCGAAGGCAAGATGTACGGCCACCTGAAAGGTGAAGTGGCAGACGCCGTTTCCGGCATGCTGACTGAGCTGCAGGAGCGTTATCACCGCTACCGTAACGACGAAGCTTTCCTGCAGAAGGTGATGAAAGACGGCGCGGAAAAAGCCAGCGCGCGCGCGTCCGAAACCCTGAAAGCGGTGTACGAAGCGATTGGGTTTGTGGGTAAACCGTAGGTAAAAGCAAAACGGTAACCACGTTACCGTTTTTAGGGTTTGTTCCCTCTCCCTGTGGGAGAGGGGCAGGGTGAGGGCATCAGGCCGCACTTCCCTAAACAAAAAAACCGGGATATCCCGGTTTTTTTTACGCCTGAAATACGCTTACTGCTCCGCCGCCGGGCCGCAGCCACCGATGATCTTCGAAATGGAGATCGCCGGATGCAGCAGGTAATCGTAGCTGCAGTTATTTTTGGTGTTCTGTACATGACCGGTACAGGCAGTCAGAGTCGATAACAGGCCAACCAGAACGGCGGCTTTTGCCAGTTTGAACATACGCATTCCTTGTCTTAAAAACGAAAGTTGGATGTAAATCAAGGGAATAAAGGGAGGAATTCCACTTCGGGGCGGTATGTTATCGACAGCGGTAAGAGGGGAGTAGTCCGCATAAGGACTACTCCGCAAAGGAAGAATATGCGTTAGTGATTTGAGAACCAGTTCAGCTTATCGCGCAACTCAACCACGCGACCCACCACAATCAGCGCCGGGCTTTCGACCTGCTGCGCCAGCTCGCCGAGCTGCGTCAGTACACCATTCACCACGCGTTGCTTGATGGACGTACCGTTTTCCACCAGCGCAACCGGCATATCAGCCTCCATGCCGTGCTCCAGCAGCTTCGCCTGAATCGTCGCGGCCTGGTTCAGCCCCATGTAGAAGACCAGCGTCTGCTTTTCCGCGGCCAGGTTATGCCAGTCCAGCTCGCAGCCGGTTTTCAGATGGCCCGTCACAAGACGCACGCTCTGGGCATAGTCGCGGTGGGTCAGCGGAATGCCAGAGTAAGCTGAGCAGCCGGATGCCGCAGTAATGCCCGGCACCACGGAGAACGGAATGCCCGCGTCACACAGGGTTTCCAGCTCCTCGCCGCCGCGACCAAAGATAAAAGGATCGCCACCCTTAAGGCGCACCACGCGCTTACCTTTCTGCGCCTCGCGCAGCAGGATCTGGTTAATCTCCTCCTGCGGCACGCAGTGATAGCCCGCCCGTTTGCCCACGAAGACGCGGTCGGCATCGCGGCGGACCAGGTTCATGATGTCATCGGAGACCAGGCGATCGTAAACCACGGTATCGGCCTGCTGGATCTGCTGTAGCCCTTTCAGCGTCAGCAAGCCTGCATCGCCGGGGCCTGCGCCCACCAGCACCACTTCGCCGCGATGGTCCAGCGGCTCGCTCAGCAGCTGTTCGGTCGTCTCTTCAACGGCTTTGGTGTCCTGATTCGCCAGCGACTGCGCCAGCCTGTCGTTCACAAAGAATTTTTCCCAGAAGCGACGGCGCTCGCCAACGGTCGAGAAGGTTTGCTTCACGCGGGAGCGGAGCTGCCCGGCGTAATGGGCAATCTGACCAAGGTGCTGCGGCAGCACGGCCTCCAGCTTTTCCCGCAGCAGGCGGGCGAGAACCGGCGAGCGTCCGCCGGACGATACCGCAATCATCAACGGCGAGCGGTCGATAATCGACGGCATGATAAAGCTGGCCTCTTTCGGCGCATCCACCACGTTGCAGAAGATTCGGCGCACTTCGCAGGCGTCGCTGACGCGCAGGTTCACTTCATCATCATCCGTCGCGGCAATCGTCAGCCAGCAGGTATCGAGCAGAGATTCATTAAACTCACCCTGTTCCAGCGTGAGCATCCCTTCCTGGGCCCAGACCTCAAACTGTGGGGCGAAGGTGAGGGCGTTGACGGTGAGCCGGGCGCCAGCCTCTAACAGCAGGCGGGCTTTGCGTTCAGCCACGTCGCCGCCGCCCACGAGCAGGCAGTCGCGGTTGCGTAATTGACAGAAAATCGGCAGGTGATCCACGACGTTACCTCGCAGCTTTCATGGAGGGGGTAAGAATTGACGTCAGGATAACAGCAGGAATCGTACAAAACATACGGTTTTTCCTGCCGTTACCCATAAGGGGTCATAAGCTTTTCGTATTGAAAAGGCGGAGGATTAGCCTTTCAGCTGCACCTTGCCGTCCTTCACGCGGACATCATAGTGCTTCACTGAATGACTCTCATCTTCCATGCAGTATCCGTCGCTTAAGCGGAAACGCTGCTTTTTCAGCGGGCTGGCGACCCACAGTTCGCCCTGATGCTCGGCAATCAGTCCGCGGGAGAGCACGCTGGCCTCGAAGAACGGGTCGATATTGCTGATGGCAAAAACCTGTTCATCGTGGCGAGGGCGGAAAATCGCAACCTGCTCGCTTCCCAGCAACGCGCATACGCCGGTTGCCGGGATGATGTCGTTAATATCGCAAATGTTTATCCACTGGCTCATGCGTTTTCCTCCACCAGCGTGACCGGAATTCGTTCATACGGTGTCGCCGGACGATGCTGTTCACGCTCCGGCACAACCTGTACGTTCGGGTCGCGCTGGGCGCTGTTGATGAAGTGTTTGAAGCGCGTCTGCGCCGCCGGGGTGTGGACGGTTTCCGTCCATTCGCAGATCACCGCCTCGCGCAGGCGCGCCATCTCCGCTTCCAGGTGCTCGTTCAGGCCCAGCTTGTCGTCGATGATCACCGATTTCAGGTAATCGATGCCGCCTTCCAGGTTATCGAGCCAGGAGGCGGTACGGGTCAGCTTATCGGCGGTGCGGATATAGAACATCATGAAGCGGTCGAGATACTGAATCAGCGTGTCGCGATCGAGATCTGCCGCCAGCAGGTCCGCGTGGCGTGGCTTCATCCCGCCGTTACCGCAGACGTAGAGGTTCCAGCCCTTCTCGGTGGCGATGAGCCCCACGTCTTTACCCTGCGCTTCCGCACATTCGCGGGTACAGCCGGAGACGCCAAACTTCATTTTGTGCGGGGTGCGGATGCCTTTGTAGCGGTTTTCCAGCTCCACGCCGAAGCCCACGCTGTCGCCGACGCCGTAGCGGCACCAGGTGCTGCCCACACAGGTTTTCGCCATGCGCAGCGCTTTGGCGTACGCGTGGCCGGTTTCGAAGCCGGCTTCAATGAGCTGACGCCAGATTTCCGGCAGATCGTCTTTCTGCGCGCCAAACAGGCCGATACGCTGGGAGCCGGTGATTTTGGTGTACAGGTTAAATTCACGGGCAATACGGCCCACGGCCACCAGCCCTTCCGGCGTAATTTCGCCCCCAGCGGAACGTGGAATAACGGAGTAGGTGCCGTCTTTCTGGATGTTGGCCAGGAAGTTATCGTTGGTGTCCTGCAGCGGCGTATGCTCGGGCTTGAGCACGTACTCGTTCCAGCAGGAGGCCAGCAGGGAGCCGACGGTCGGTTTACAGACTTCGCAGCCGTAGCCCTGGCCGTGCTTCGCCAGCAGTTCGTCGAAGGACTTAATGCCCTCCACGCGGATCAGGTGGTACAACTCCTGGCGAGAATACGCGAAGTGCTCGCACAGGTTGTTGTTCACTTCGATGCCCTGTTTCGCCAGCTCGGCGTTCAGCACCTGAGTGACCAGCGGAATACAGCCGCCGCAGCCGGTACCGGCTTTGGTTTCGGCTTTCAGTGCCGCCACGGTGTGGCAGCCTTTGTTGATGGCGGAGATCAGCATGCCTTTGGTGACGTCGAAGCAGGAGCAAATCTGCGCGCTGTCCGGCAGTTTATCCACGCCGATAGACGGCTTGCCGCTGGACGCGTGCGCCGGGAGGATCAGCGCGTCCGGGTTTTCCGGCAGTTCGATGGCGTTCAGCACCAGCTGGAGCAGGTTGCCGAAGTCGCTGGTATCGCCCACCAGCACCGCACCGAGCAGGGTTTTGTTGTCCTGGCTGACAATGAGGCGTTTGTAGACTTCTTTGCTTTCGTCGAGATAGACATAGCTGCGAGCGCCGGGCGTGCGGCCATGCGCATCGCCAATACCGCCCACGTCCACGCCCAGCAGCTTCAGCTTGGCGCTCATGTCTGCACCGGTAAACGCGTTTTCGCTGCCGAGGATATGGTCCACGGCGACCTGCGCCATTTTGTAGCCCGGCGCCACCAGACCGTAGACGCGGTTATTCCAGCTGGCGCATTCGCCAATCGCGTAGATATCCGGATCGGAGGTCTGGCAGGCGTCGTTGATCATGATCCCGCCGCGCTGCGCCACGGCCAGACCGCACTGGGTCGCCAGCTTGTCGCGCGGACGAATACCGGTGGAGAAGACGATGAAGTCCACTTCCAGCTCGCTGCCGTCGGCAAAGCGCATGGTTTTGCGCGCTTCAGTCCCTTCCTGAACGATCTCTTTGGTGTTCTTGCTGGTGTGAACCTTCACGCCCATGCTTTCGATTTTACGACGCAGCTGGTCACCGCCCATATGGTCCAGCTGTTCGGCCATCAGCATCGGGGCAAATTCGATGACGTGGGTTTCAACGCCGAGGTTTTTCAGCGCGCCTGCCGCTTCCAGGCCCAGCAGACCGCCGCCGACGACCGCGCCGCGACGGCTGCGACGGGCGCAGGATTCGATGGCGTTGAGGTCTTCAATGGTACGGTAGACGAAGCAATCCTGAGTTTCCGAGCCTTTGATCGGCGGGACCCACGGATAGGAGCCCGTCGCCATGATCAGCTTGTCGTAAAAAACCGTACGCCCCGCGCTGGAGTGGATCACTTTTTCCTGACGATTGATGGTGATAGCGCGTTCGCCCACCAGCACTTTTACGCCATGCTTCTCGTAGAAACCTTCGCGCACCAGAGAGAGCTCTTCGGCGGTATGATGGGAGAAGTAGGAAGACAGGTGCACACGGTCGTACGCCTTGCGGGGTTCTTCACAGAACACGGTAATATCGAACTGCTCAGCATCGGCCTTATCGAGAAGATCCTCAATAAAGCGGTGGCCGACCATGCCGTTACCGATGATAGCGAGTCTGACTTTGCTCATTATTGCCTCGATTTCTTTTCTATTATTGCCTACCTTAACGATTCAGCAGGGGCGCTTATTGATGCAAATCAAATACGTCTTCGCCTACTCCTTAGGTGGTATATGGCTGATTTGTCAGGATTTTTATAAGTGGCGGAAATCGCAGGTTTTTCGCGCTCGTTGAATTTGTGTACAAATCAGGGGCGGTTTTGCCAAAATCGATACGCCTGAATATCAGCGGCGTTTTTTAGGGGAAGGGTATGTCTACAACACCGTTATGGCTTGTTCAGAATGTTCGTTTACCGGGTCGGGAAGGGCTGTGGCAGCTCGCCATTGAGAACGGGCGATTTGGTGACATCACCCCGATGGATGACACCCACGCCGAAAGTTATGAAGTATTGAACGCGCGCGGCGGGCTTGCTATTCCGCCGTTCATTGAGCCGCATATTCATCTTGATACGACCCAGACCGCGGGTGAGCCGAACTGGAACCAGTCCGGCACGCTGTTCGAAGGCATTGAGCGCTGGGCGGAGCGCAAGGCGTTGCTCAGCCATGAGGATGTTAAAGCGCGCGCCTGGAAAACGCTGAAGTGGCAAATTGCCAACGGCATCCAGTTTGTCCGTACTCATGTGGATGTCTCCGACCCGACGCTCACCGCCCTGAAGGCGATGCTGGAGGTGAAGCAGGAGGTTGCCCCGTGGGTGACGCTGCAAATCGTCGCTTTCCCGCAGGAAGGTATTCTTTCTTACCCGAACGGCGCGGCGCTGCTGGAAGAGGCGTTAAAGCTGGGGGCCGACGTGGTGGGGGCGATCCCGCACTTCGAGTTCACCCGCGAGTATGGCGTACAGTCGCTGCATATCGCTTTTGAACTGGCGAAGAAGTATGACCGTCCGCTGGATATCCACTGCGATGAAATCGACGACGAGCAGTCGCGGTTTGTCGAGACGGTGGCAGCGCTGGCGTATGAGGCCGGCATCGGCCCGCGCGTGACGGCCAGCCACACCACCGCCATGCACTCCTACAACGGCGCGTACACCTCGCGGCTGTTCCGTCTGCTGAAAATGTCGGGAATTAACTTCGTCGCTAATCCGCTGGTCAATATCCACCTGCAGGGGCGCTTTGATGACTATCCGAAGCGCCGCGGCATCACCCGGGTGAAAGAGCTGCAGGAAGCGGGCATTAACGTCTGCTTCGGTCATGACGACGTCTTCGACCCGTGGTACCCGCTCGGCACCGGCAACATGCTGCAGGTGCTGCATATGGGGCTGCACGTCTGTCAGATGATGGGCTATCCGCAAATCGACAGCGGCCTGAATCTCATCACCCATAACAGCGCCCGTACCTTCGGCCTGAGCGATTACGGCATTAAGACAGGTAACCCGGCGAACCTGATTATTCTGCCTGCCGAGAGCGGGTTTGAAGCGGTGCGCTGTCAGGTGCCGGTGCGCTGGTCGATTCGTCAGGGACGGGTGATCGCCACGACGCAGCTGGCGCAGACGTGGATCCAGATGGATATCGGAGGAGAAGAGGTAAGTTTTGCCAGAAACAGCCCCTCTGCCGAGCGCAAAGGGGCGTAGGGGTTAGTGAGACGCTGCTGCCGCGTTGTGCTGGCGGTGGCGGGTCACGAAGCCCAGAACGAAGCACATGATAAATACCACGGCATACAGGCCGTTCGCGGTGTGCAGCGCCGCCAGCGGACCGCTGTGGGCCACGATCGGGCCAGTGACCACGAAGGTCAGCATGGTGCCGATGGTGCCGCAGGTCAGGACGAAGTTAACCAGCTTCGGCGAGGCCACTTTGGTCTGCAGAGAGCCCAGGGTGATGATCGAGGTATAAATGGCGCTGGAGAAGAAGCCCAGGGTCAGAATGAACCACGGCATATGCTCCGGTGAACCGTTGATGAACAGGTACATCAGCACGGTCGCCAGCCCGGCCAGCACGGTCAGAATGCGCTGCAGGTCGAAGAAGCGCAGGATGAAGCTAAACGCCCACATGCCGAACATGTAAGACATCCAGAAATCGCTCACCAGTTTACCCGCATCGTTCAGGCTCATGCCCAGACCTTTAGCGTACTCCGGTACCCAGGAGATAAAGCCCAGCTGGCCCAGGATGTAACACAGCGCGGCGATGGAGAGGAACAGCACGCCGATGCCCCACTTTTCTTTCGCAACAGGCTCTGCGGTGGTTTGCGCTTTCTTGCCCAGCACCGGGAACTCACAGCCGAAGGTCAGAATAAAGATCGCCACGTAGACCAGGCCGATGCAGGCATAGACCCAGTACCACTCAATGCTGCGCGCCAGCAGAACGGCCGCGACCATCGGGAAAATCATTCCGGCCATGCTGAAGAAGGAGTCGGTAAACAGCAGGCGCGCGCCGCGCTGGCGGCCTTCATACATATGGGTAATCAGGAACGTACCGATCGACATGGTGATCCCGCTGACCAGACCCAGCACGAACATGGCGGCGGAGAACAGGGCGATGCTGTGGCTCAGCATCAGGCCCGCCACGGCGGCAACCATCAGCACAAAGCCAAAGCGCAGCTGGGTTTTCAGCGGGACGATTTCCATCAGCCAGGCATTCAGGAAGATAGAGATCAGGATCCCCGCGTTGAGGAAGGTAAAGGTGTTACTCATGCTGGAAACGGGCAGCTGGAAGTAGTCTGCGATATTCCCCATCACCATCCCGGTGACGATCACCAACGCGCCGGTCAGGGCGTAGGAGAAGAAGCTGATCCATGTGAGCTTGATGCGATTGCTGTTAGTCATGTCTGGCCTGTTCAGAAAAAGAAAAGCGCCCGGGGGGCGCTGAGAGCGGGCAGATTTTAGACATTAAAGTGATCTATTCATATCTTTTAAGAGAAATTAGAACTTCATTGCATGTTTTTGTGTGATCTCGATCACACAAAATGGCGCTAAAGCCAACCGTTTGCGCGGTTACAACTGTTTCAATTTCGTAAAATTAGGTAAAAGGCTGGTCTCCGTTCATACTGCTCTTTAGAATCAAGCCATTCGCTTTTTATACTGCGCTTTGTTAAGGAATTCTCATGCTCAAATCAACACTGGCGGCTGTCGCAGCTGTGTTTGCTCTTTCTGCCGTTTCCCCTGCTGCGCTGGCAGCAAAAGGGGACCCTCACGTTCTGCTGACCACCTCCGCCGGGAATATTGAGCTGGAACTGAATAGCCAGAAAGCTCCGGTTTCTGTGAAAAACTTCCTCGACTATGTGAACAGCGGTTTCTATAACAACACCACTTTCCACCGCGTGATCCCGGGCTTCATGATTCAGGGCGGCGGCTTCAACGAGCAGATGCAGCAGAAACAGCCGAACCCGCCAATCAAAAACGAAGCGGATAACGGCCTGCTGAACAAGCGCGGCACGATCTCTATGGCGCGTACCGCGGACAAAGACAGCGCGACCAGCCAGTTCTTCCTCAACGTGGCGGATAATGCCTTCCTCGACCACGGTCAGCGCGACTTCGGCTATGCCGTTTTCGGTAAAATTGTGAAAGGGATGGACGTCGCCGACAAGATTTCTCAGGTGCCTACTCACGACGTCGGTCCGTATCAGAATGTGCCGTCAAAACCGGTGGTTATCCTCTCCGCAAAAGTTCTGCCGTAATTCTTCTGAACGCGGGCTTCTCCTGCCCGCATTCTGTAACCCTCCCTGCGAAAGCGCGTTTTGCTGCTTATACTTGTGGCAAACGGACTATTCAGGGAGGCGTTAAGTGAAAAAGCTCACCGACAAGCAAAAATCCCGTCTCTGGGAACAGCAGCGTAACGTCAATTTACAGGCCAGTTGTCTCCTTGAAAAAGGTAATGGTCCCTCAGAGCCCCATATTGAGACGCTGGAGCTTGGGCCTTCCGCGCCCGGGTTGCCCCATCTGTGCCTTATTCATCGTCATTTGTACCGCAGCGAGATGAAGCGGGCAGGCGAGTTACGCACTGACGATATTTTTAAGGGTGACATTCCTTTCTGCCATTTCGAATACATCGAGAAGATGGGTAACGAGCTGATGGCGGCGCTGGAAGGCGAAAAGTATCTCGTGGGTCTTGAGAAAGCGGCGTTTGTTGACCGGGTTAGCCACTATTACTGCGAAATCAACATGCTGCATCCGTTTATGCGCGGCAACGGTATTGCCCAACGCGTTTTCTTCGAGCAGCTGGCGCTCCACGCGGGCTACTCGCTGGACTGGCGCGATATCGATCCCGACCAGTGGGTGGCGGCTAACCGAAGCGGCGAAACGGGAGATTTAACCGCGCTAAACGCTATCTTTGCCAAAGTAGTGAGCGAAGCGCGGGAATCTGAGTAGAATAGGGCGGCATTTTTTTCGGGAGCCGCCATGATTCTGCTGATTGATAACTACGATTCCTTCACCTGGAACCTTTACCAGTATTTTTGTGAACTGGGCGCAGAGGTGGTTGTCCGCCGTAACGACGAGATCGGACTGGACGATATCGGGATGCTGGCTCCGCAGAAAATCGTGATTTCTCCTGGGCCGTGTACGCCGTCGGAATCGGGTATTTCTTTGGATGTTATTCAGCACTATGCAGGCAAGCTGCCGATCCTGGGCGTCTGTCTGGGCCATCAGGCGATTGCCCAGGCGTTTGGTGCCACCATCGTGCGCGCTGCCAAAGTGATGCATGGTAAAACCTCTCCGGTCACCCACGCCGGCACCGGGGTATTCACGGGGCTCAATAACCCGTTAACCGTGACGCGCTACCATTCCCTGGTGATTGACCCGTCGACCCTGCCCGACTGCTTTGAGGTGACCGCCTGGAGCGATACGCAGGAGATCATGGGGATTCGCCACCGCGAATGGGACCTCGAAGGCGTGCAGTTCCACCCGGAAAGCATCCTCAGCGAGCAGGGGCACGCGCTGCTGGCAAATTTCCTCAATCGCTGAATATCTGTTGCCTTGTTGTGATTTTTTATGCATATTTTGTGATTATATTTTCACAATAACTGTGACATAAAAATGGATGGTCATGACATGGCAACTGAACAACCAGCAATAACCCGCGCGACATTCGATGAAGTGATCCTGCCGATTTATGCACCGGCTGAGTTTATCCCGGTGAAGGGAAAGGGCAGCCGCGTCTGGGATCAGCAGGGGAAAGAGTATGTGGATTTCGCGGGCGGTATTGCGGTCACGGCGCTGGGCCATTGCCATCCCGCGCTGGTTGAGGCGCTGAAAACCCAGGGCGAAACCCTGTGGCACACCAGCAACGTGTTCACCAACGAACCGGCGCTGCGCCTGGGCCGCAAAATCATTGATGCGACCTTTGCCGAGCGCGTGCTGTTTATGAACTCCGGCACCGAAGCCAACGAAACGGCCTTTAAGCTGGCGCGCTACTACGCGACAACGCGCTACAGCCCGTACAAAACCAAAATCATCGCCTTCCATAATGCCTTCCACGGACGCTCCTTCTTTACCGTCTCCGTTGGCGGCCAGCCGAAGTATTCCGACGGGTTTGGCCCTAAACCGGCCGACATCGTCCACGTACCGTTTAACGATCTACACGCGGTGAAAGCGGTCATGGACGACCACACCTGCGCGGTAGTCGTTGAGCCGATCCAGGGGGAAGGCGGCGTGACGGCGGCAACTCCGGAATTCCTGAAAGGGCTGCGCGAGCTGTGCGACGAACATCAGGCGCTGCTGGTCTTTGATGAAGTGCAGTGCGGGATGGGGCGTACCGGCGATCTGTTCGCTTATATGCACTACGGCGTGACGCCGGACATCCTGACCAGCGCCAAAGCGCTCGGCGGTGGTTTCCCGGTGAGTGCGGTACTGACGACGCAGGAGATCGCCTCCGCGTTCCACGTCGGCTCTCACGGCTCTACCTACGGCGGTAACCCGCTGGCGACCGCCGTGGCGGGCGCCGCATTCGACATTATCAACACGCCGGAGGTGTTGAACGCCGTGAGCGCGAAGCGCGAGCTGTTCGTAAAACACCTGCAAAAGATTGATGAACAGTACGACGTGTTCAGCGAAATCCGTGGGATGGGGCTGTTGATTGGCGCCGAGCTGAAGCCGCAGTACAAAGGTCGCGCGCGCGACTTCCTGCACGCCGCCGCGCACGAAGGGGTGATGGTACTCAATGCCGGGCCGGACGTGATGCGCTTTGCGCCGTCGCTGGTGGTAGAAGATAAAGACATCGAAGAGGGGTTAACCCGCTTTGCCTCGGCGGTCGCGAAGATCGTTAAAGGCTAATACTCGGTTCGCTTTAACCGGCGCGTTAACCAAATGCCGTGATGCGGACGCTGACGCCATGCCACCGACGAAATGGTGTGCATGGTGTTCAGATGCCCCAGAACGCGCTGCAAATGCTGCTCCAGCGTGCTCATTGGCCCGTGGGTTAACGTCTCCGGCGCTTCCAGAATATTTGAGTCGCCCGACTCGCCCGGCGCGTCATACTCCAGACGCTGCTGACACCTCTGCAACGCAATTTCACACGACTGCAAATAGCGCTGCGCCAGATCCGGCGTCAGCATCGTGTGCTCGCGCGCCAGCGTGGTCATAGCGTTAATGTGCTCGACGATAAACTGGCTGTGCGTCACCCAGAGCTTCATATCTGCCAGATAGTGCGAGTTAAAGCCCGGCTCCTGCATCGCCTGGTTGAGCGAGTTAAACAGGGCGTTGTGCGCCTGGTTGACCTTCATCCGCTGCCAGGCCAGCGGCGTCGGTTGAGGATTGTCGCTGAGGATTAGCCTGATGGCCTCCTGATCCGCTTCCAGCGCGTCGTGGGCGTTCTGCCTCAGCAGCCCGCTCTGCCACTGCGGCCACAGCCAGACCATGCCGCCGAAGGCAATCAGGCAGCCGATCAGGGTATCAATCAGCCTGGCGACAATAAACTGTTCGCCATTGAGCGTGAGCAGCTGCAGGGTATATACCGCCGTCACCGTAAAGCCCACCATCGCCCAGCCGTAGTTTTTGCGGATAATCAGATAACTCACCAGCGTAATCGCCAGCATCCCTGCCAGGGTATAGCCTTCCGGCACGTGGAAGTGCAGCGTTACGCCCGCAATGATCAGCCCGGCCATCGTTCCGCCAGCCCGATGCAGAATACGCACCCGCGTGGCGCCGTAGCCGTTCTGGGTGACAAACAGCACGGTCATTAAGATCCAGTACGGTTTCGGCAGGTGCAGTGCCATGCCCATCAGGCTGGCGGTACTGAGCATCACGCTGATCCTTGCGGCGTTGCGCAGGGCGGACGATTTAAGAGAAAGATAGCTTTTGAGCGCGGGCAATAACGGCAGCCGTTTCTGCTTATCCGCCATCAGGTCGCGGGAATAAAGCGGGCGCTGCGTGCGCAACACGCGGGCAATGCGGCTGAAGTGCCAGGCGGCAAACTGGCCGACCGGGTTATCGGGATGCTGACGGGCGATTTTCTCCAGCGCGCCCAGCTGCTTGTCCATGTTAAAGCGCGTCGGGTAGCGGTGGTAGAGAATATCATCGGCCAGCACGCGCAGACGTGCGGACACAGTTTGTGCGTTCCAGCGGATCACCGCTTCGGCGTGGCTGCGCTCGACCAGCTTTTGCACCTCCTGCGGGTGGTGAAGGCTTACGGAGATGTGCTCCTGCAGATCCAGCCCGACCTGGAAGGTGCGCAGCAGCCGTTTGTATTCGTGGTTCTTGTTGGCGGCGAGCATATGCAGCTGCTGATAGCACTGGCTTATGAGATCCACCACCTTCTGCTGGCGCGTCAGCAGCGGCGGTAAGGATTTTTCCGGGTCGGTATGCTGGGTGAGCAGGGTATATTTGGCCTCGCAGTAATCCGCAAGCTGCACATAGAGCAGGCTCAGGGATTCACGCAGAGGCTGCTCCCGCCACAGCCAGAACCAAAACCAGTTAAACAGCCCGTACCATAATGTCCCCAGAGCGTAGATCAGCAGCGGCTCCCACACCGGCATGTTCCCGGCGAGGCTCAGCGTGAAAATGGCCGCAATCAGCGAGGCGGGAAGCAGGCGGGCGTGCAGCGAACTGATTTCCGCCGTGACGCCGAGGGTCATCGCCAGCACGGTCAGGATCAGCGGCAGCGGGATATCACGAGCCAGTAACAGCTGTACGGCGAGGCTACAGCCGGCAAACAGGCAGCCACCAACGATCAGGCGTTTGAAAAAGCGCTTATGCGGCGTGTCCAGACCGGCGATGTTGCAGCAGGCGGGCACGAGGGAAAACAGCAGGCCTTGCTGAAGATGTCCGAGGATCAGGCCTATGGCCACAGGAAGACACAACACCAGCGTTTGCCGCAGTGCGTAGTTAACTTCCGGGTGATAGATCAGCCTGCGCCACATGGGGAATAGAGACAAAAACGGCGTGACACCTTGCGATGGCACGCCGTTTAAGCGGAATTAACGCGTTCCGTAGACCACGATGGTTTTACCGTGGGCGGAGATCAGGTTTTGATCTTCCAGCATTTTCAGGATGCGGCCCACTGTTTCACGGGAGCAACCGACGATCTGACCAATTTCCTGACGGGTAATTTTAATTTGCATGCCGTCCGGGTGGGTCATGGCGTCTGGCTGTTTCGCCAGGTTCAGCAGGGTTTGTGCGATACGGCCGGTAACGTCCAGGAAGGCGAGGTTACCCACTTTCTCTGACGTGACCTGCAGACGGCGCGCCATCTGGGAAGAAAGACGCATCAGGATGTCAGGGTTAACCTGAATCAGCTGACGGAACTTCTTGTAAGAAATTTCAGCCACTTCACATGCTGTCTTTGCACGAACCCAGGCGCTACGTTCCTGGCCCTCTTCAAACAGGCCCAGTTCACCGATGAAATCGCCCTGGTTCAGATAAGAAAGGATCATCTCTTTCCCTTCTTCATCTTTGATCAGCACTGCCACCGAGCCTTTAACGATGTAATACAACGTTTCCGCTTTTTCACCCTGGTGAATCAGCGTGCTCTTTGATGGGTACTTATGAATGTGGCAATGAGACAAGAACCATTCGAGAGTCGGGTCTGTTTGCGGTTTGCCAAGCACCATGCGCTGTTATCCTCTGTTATAAGCTGTCACCAGAGTCATCAGATGCATCCGGACTCTGGGGTTGCAATCGAATTCTTACCCATACCCTGGGAAGTCGGCTACCGTAACGTTTCGCAGCCAGTAAAGTTTGATGTCCTCTGCATACATGTGTAACGTCAATGTATTACTGTAGCATCCAGAGTGTTTTAGCATAGCTTTCGCCGCGTGTCTCCTGGTGTCTCGCTTCAGCATGATGCAGGTCGCCTTCCATTGCGAGAAATGTAACGCACGCGTAATCTGTCACCAAAAATGCAACGTTGGAGTTTAAGAATATGCAAGCGCGCGTGAAATGGGTTGAAGGTTTAACGTTCCTGGGCGAGTCCGCGTCAGGGCACCAGATTTTGATGGACGGTAACTCCGGCGATAAAGCACCCAGCCCAATGGAAATGGTGCTGATGGCGGCAGGCGGATGCAGCGCAATTGACGTGGTGTCTATTCTACAAAAAGGGCGTCATGACGTGACGGATTGTGAGGTTAAACTCACGTCAGAACGTCGCGAAGAGGCGCCACGCCTGTTCACCCATATTAACCTGCACTTTGTGGTCACCGGTAAAGAGCTGAAAGACGCGGCGGTCTCACGTGCGGTGGACCTGTCTGCGGAGAAGTACTGCTCAGTGGCGTTAATGCTGGAGAAAGCGGTAAAAATCACGCATTCGTATGAAGTGATCGAGGCGTGATTGTTGGGGCATCGTGCGTGTTGATGCCCTCACCCTAACCCTCTCCCACAGGGAGAGGGAACATGCTCACGCGATCTGCTTCCCTTCCATCAGTCGCTCCACCAGCGGCGTCATGATGAGCTCCATCGCCAGCCCCATTTTTCCGCCCGGCACGACTAACGTATTCATGTGCGAAATAAACGAGCCCTGCAGCATTGCCAGCAGCCACGGGTAATCAATGCCTTCGAGATTGCGGAAATGGATCACCACAAAGCTCTCATCCAGCGACGGGATGCTTTTGGCCGCGAACGGGTTGGAGGTGTCCACCGTCGGCACGCGCTGAAAGTTGATATGGGTGCGGGAGAACTGCGGCGTCAGGAAGTTAATGTAATCCTCCATGGAGCGCACCACGGAGTCCATCACCGCCTCTCGCGAATGGCCGCGCTCGCTCATGTCGCGCGTCAGCTTCTGGATCCACTCCAGGTTAACGATAGGGACCACGCCGACCAGCAGATCCACGTGGCGCGCCACGTCGTGTTGAGGGGTGACCACGCCACCGTGCAATCCTTCGTAAAACAGGACGTCGGTGGGTTCCGGCAGCGGCTGCCATGGGGTAAAGGTTCCCGGCACCTGATTCCAGGGTACGGCTTCATCATAGGTGTGCAGATACTTACGGGACTGCCCTTTGCCGCTCTTACCGTACTCTATAAAGGTTTGTTCCAGCAGGCCGAAGTCATTGGCTTCCGGGCCGAAGTAGCTGATGTGTTTACCCGAATCGCGCGCCTTACGAATGGCCATGTCCATCTCCGGACGCGTGTAGCGGTGAAAGCTGTCGCCTTCGACCTCCGCCGCACGGAGATTCAGCTGGGCGAAAATCTTGCGAAATGCGAGGCTGGTGGTGGTGGTTCCCGCACCACTCGACCCCGTAACGGCAATAACCGGATGTCTGGCAGACATAGCAACTCCCTGACTGAAAAGGGTGGAAGATCAGCCGTGAAACGCGTTGCGGGGCATGATATTGACCGTCTCATGCAGTTCTGACCACACCAGCACCACGTCGCCGCTTTTCAGCTGGCGCTTAACATCGTTGACCTTTTGCTCAAGCGAGCGTTCCTGTTCACCATAATCGGTGCCTTCGCGTAATACAAAGCTTTCAATCAGATTATCGAGCGTTTCGGGAGCCAGATCCTGCCAGGGAATAATCATTTTGCACCGTCCAGATAAGGGGTCAGCCAGTCAGGAATACGCGCCTCAAGCCACATTTTCGGGCGGCGCAGCGTGCCGCCGATAAACCCGACGTGGCCGCCGTGCTCGGTCAACTGATAGTGAACGTTGTCGGGCAGGAATTCCTGAGCGGGAATCGAGTGATGATCCATAAACGGGTCATCTTTGGCATGAATAATCAGCGTCGGCTGCGTGATCTTGCTGAGCAGCGGCATGGCGCTGCACTGACGATAATAGTCAATCGCATCGGCGAAGCCGTGGATTTTCGCGGTGATCAGGTCGTCGAATTCGCGAATGCGGCGCACCTTTTTCAGCTGGCGCAGGCTGACCGGCAGGGTATCCGGGTAGGCCTTCAGCTTACGCGCCGCGTTGGCCTTCAAAAGGTTGAGCAGGTAGCGCTGATAGACGCGGGAAAAGCCCTTATCCATGTGGTAGCTGCACTGCTCGAGCATAAACGGCGCGGAGACAATGACGGCGGCATCCAGCGGGACGCTTTCGCCCTCTTTGGCCAGCAGACAGGCCAGCATGTTGCCGCCCAGCGAGTAGCCCACGGCGGCCGTTGGCACGGTGCCATAATTTTCCCGCAGCCAGTGTAAAAACCACGTCCCGTCTTCGGTTTCACCCGAGTGATAAATGCGTTTCTGACGATTCGGTTCGCCGCTGCAGCCGCGAAAATGCATCACCACGCCGAGCCAGCCGCGCGCTTTTGCCGCCTCAATTAACCCATGCGCATACGGGCTGTGCAGGCTGCCTTCCAGACCGTGGAAAACCACCAGACGCGGCTTATGGCGAGCCTGTTCAGGCGCTTCGCTCCAGGCGAGATCCAGAAAATCACCGTCCGGCAGGTCAAGCCGCTGCCAGTGCGGGGTGAACTGAACCTTGCGGCGGATCAGTCGCGGCAGCATGGTCTGCAAATGGCGATTGGCGACGCCGCGCATGGGCACGAACTCAGTGCTGTCTTCGGCTGCAATCTCGAAGTCTGATGGAATGATTTGGGTCATAAGCGCGGTGCTGATTCTTGTCGGAAATTTACGATACTTTCCGAATTGTACCCCGTTTAAGCTGGTTTTCCGAACCCGGTACGGATTCTGTTCTTCAAACGGGGTAAACAGGTCAGTCAGCCTGCAGCATCGCTTCCAGCTGTTCCTGCGCGTCGAGCCACGCCATCTCGCACTCTTCGAGACTGGATTTGGTCTTCGCCTGGGTTTGCAGGCAGTCGGTCAGCTCAGCCTTGCGGCTCTGGTCATACAGGCCGCTATCGCCAAGCTTCTCTTCAACGACAGCCAGCGTGGCGTTGAGTTTTTCCATCTCTTTTTCCAGACGGGTAATCTCTTTACGCAGCGGCTGCGTCTGGGTGCGAAGCTCCGCTTCACGACGCTTCTGGTCTTTACGCGCCTGCGCGCTGTTGGCGTTGTCTTTCGCTGACTCTTCCGGCTGGTTTTCCTGCTTCTGCACGTCCGTCAGCCACTGCTGGTAGTCTTCCAGATCGCCGTCGAACGGTTCAACTTTGCCGCCGTGCACTAAATACAGATCGTCCGTGGTGGAGCGGATCAGGTGACGGTCGTGCGAAACCACCACCAGCGCGCCTTCGAACTCAATCAGCGCTTCGGTCAGCGCCTGACGCATGTCGAGATCCAGGTGGTTGGTCGGTTCATCGAGCAGCAGCAGGTTCGGGCGCTGCCAGACGATCAGCGCCAGCACCAGGCGGGCCTTTTCGCCGCCGGAGAAGCGCTCGGTGTTTTCAGTCACCTTATCGCCCTGGAAGCCAAAGCCGCCGAGATAGTCGCGCAGCTTCTGCTCCATCTCCTGCGGCGCCAGACGCGCGAGGTGCTGAATCGGTGATTCATCCGCGCGTAAAAATTCCAGCTGATGCTGGGCGAAGTAACCCAGCTTGATGCCCTTCGCGAGGCCGATTTCGCCGCTGACCGGGTTAAGCTCGCCCGCCAGCAGTTTGATCAGCGTCGATTTACCGGCGCCGTTACGCCCCAGCAGGCCAATGCGCGAACCCGGCACCAGGTTGAGCTTGATGGAGTCGAGAATAATGCGGTCGGCATAGCCGGCGCTGACCTTCTCCATCTTCAGCAGCGGGTTCGGCAGACTTTCCGGCTCGCGGAAGCTGAAGTGGAACGGGTTATCCACGTGCGCCGGGGCGATCATCTCCATGCGTTCCAGCATCTTAATGCGGCTCTGGGCCTGCTTGGCTTTTGAGGCTTTGGCCTTAAAGCGATCCACGAAGCTCTGCAGATGTGCCACGCGCTGCTGCTGACTTTCGTACATGGACTGCTGCTGGGCAAGGCGCGTCGCGCGCTGGCGCTCGAAGGAGCTGTAGTTGCCGGTGTACTCGAACATCGTTTGCTGTTCGATATGAATGATTTTATCCACCACCGGGTCGAGGAAGTCTCGGTCGTGGGAGATCAGAATCAGAGTGCCCTGATAGCTCTTGAGCCACTTCTCCAGCCAAATAACCGCATCGAGATCGAGGTGGTTAGTCGGTTCATCGAGCAGCAGCAGGTTAGAGCGGCAGATCAGCGCCTGCGCCAGGTTGAGGCGCATGCGCCAGCCGCCGGAGAAGTCGCTGACCGGGCGTTCCAGCTGTTCATTGCTGAAGCCCAGGCCGTGCAGCAGGCTGGAGGCGCGGGAGCGAATGGTCCACGCGTCGATGGCGTCCAGCTTGCCGTGAACGGTGGCAATGGCGTGGCCGTCGTTGCGCTCGTTAGCGGCGTTAAGTTCCGCCTCGAGCTTACGGTATTCCCGGTCGCCGTCGATAACGTAGTCGAGTGCCGGTTCGCTCAGCGCCGGCGTCTCCTGGTTTACCCAGGCGAGCTGCCAGTTCCCCGGGAAGGTAAAGTTACCGCCATCCGCGCTAATCTCGTTTTTCAGCAGCGCCAGCAGGGTGGATTTACCACAGCCGTTTTTGCCGACCAGGCCCACTTTTTGGCCCGGGTTGATGGTGGCAGTGGCGTTATCCAGCAGGACGCGCACGCCGCGACGAATTTGTAACGAGGAAAAAACAATCATAGAAGCGCCGTATGTTCCGACTATGTTAATTTGTCATTATGATAATGTAAGGTGTGGGCCATTTTCCGCACCGGGCCGCCATGGTAGCCCAAAACAACGACGATACACAAAAACAGAAACAACACCGGGAGGGGAATGATGTCTCAGACAGCAAAAGTGCTGCTGCTGTATGCCCATCCGGAATCTCAGGACTCGGTGGCAAACCGGGTGCTGCTTAAACCGGCCACACAGCTCAGCAACGTGACGGTGCACGATCTCTACGCGCACTATCCTGATTTCTTTATTGATATCCCTTACGAGCAGGAACTGCTGCGTCAGCATGACGTGATTGTGTTCCAGCATCCGCTTTATACCTACAGCTGTCCGGCGCTGCTCAAAGAGTGGCTGGACCGCGTGCTGAGCCGGGGCTTCTCCAGCGGGGTGGGGGGCAACCAGCTGGCGGGAAAGTACTGGCGTAGTGTGATCACCACCGGAGAGCCGGAAAGTGCTTATCGCCACGACGGGCTGAACCGTTATCCGATGAGCGACATCCTGCGGCCATTCGAGCTGACGGCGGCCATGTGCCGTATGCACTGGATGAGCCCGATTATTGTCTACTGGGCGCGGCGTCAGGATCCGAAAGAGCTGGCAAGCCACGCCAGAGCCTATGGTGAATGGCTGGCGTCACCCATTCCGGCAGGAGGTCGTTAATGGAAGGATCGAATTTGCTCCTCGCCGGGGTGCTCTTTTTATTTGCGGCCGTCGTCGCGGTGCCGCTTGCTGCACGGATTGGTATCGGTGCGGTGTTGGGGTATCTGCTGGCGGGGATCGCGATTGGCCCCTGGGGGCTGGGATTCATCAGCGATGTCGATGAGATTCTCCATTTCTCCGAGCTGGGCGTGGTGTTCCTGATGTTCATCATCGGCCTGGAGCTGAATCCTTCGAAATTGTGGCAGCTCCGACGCTCTATCTTTGGCGTGGGCGCCGCGCAGGTGTTGTTCAGCGCCGCGATCCTGGGTGGCCTGTTAATGCTGACCAACTTTTCATGGCAGGCGGCGGTGATTGGCGGGATAGGCCTTGCGATGTCGTCGACGGCGATGGCGCTGCAGCTGATGCGCGATAAAGGGATGAATCGCAACGAAGCCGGCCAGCTGGGCTTTTCGGTGCTGCTGTTCCAGGATTTGGCAGTGATCCCGGCTCTGGCGCTGGTGCCGCTGCTGGCGGGGTCCGGGGACGATCACTTCGACTGGGCTAAAATCGCCATGAAGGTGCTGGCCTTCGCGGGCATGCTGATTGGCGGTCGTTTCCTGTTACGTCCCGTGTTCCGCTTTATTGCCGCGTCGGGCGTTCGCGAGGTGTTTACCGCCGCGACGCTGCTGCTGGTGCTGGGATCGGCGTTGTTTATGGACGCGCTGGGGCTGTCGATGGCGCTCGGGACCTTTATCGCCGGGGTGCTGCTGGCGGAAAGTGAATACCGGCACGAGTTGGAAATTGCCATCGATCCCTTCAAAGGGCTGCTGTTAGGCCTGTTCTTTATTTCCGTGGGGATGGCGCTCAACCTTGGTGTGCTCTATACCCATCTGCTGTGGGTTGTGGTGAGCGTCGCCATCCTGGTGGCGGTGAAAACGCTGGTGCTGTATGTCATGGCGCGCATTTATGGCTTGCGCAGTTCGGAACGCATGCAGTTTGCCAGCGTGTTAAGCCAGGGGGGCGAGTTCGCGTTTGTGCTGTTCTCTACCGCCTCCTCCCAGAAGTTGTTTAAAGACGATCAGATGGCGCTTTTGCTGGTAACGGTCACGCTGTCGATGATGACCACGCCGCTGCTGATGAAGCTGGTGGATAAACTGCTGTCGCGTCGCCTGAACCCGACGGACGATGAAGACGAAGCGCCGTGGGTGGAAGACGACAAGCCGCAGGTGATTGTGGTGGGCTTTGGCCGATTTGGACAGGTTATCGGGCGTTTGCTGATGGCGAACAAAATGCGCATTACGGTACTGGAGCGGGATATCAGCGCGGTTAACCTGATGCGTAAATATGGCTATAAGGTTTACTACGGCGACGCGACCCAGCTTGAGCTGCTTCGCTCGGCGGGGGCGGAAGCGGCAGAGTCCATCGTGATTACCTGTAACGATCCGGAAGATACGATGAAGCTGGTGGAGTTGTGCCAGCAGCATTTCCCGCATCTGCATATACTGGCGCGTGCACGGGGACGTGTTGAAGCTCACGAATTGTTGCAGGCGGGTGTGAAACACTTCTCCCGTGAGACGTTCTCCAGTGCGCTGGAGCTGGGCCGTAAGGCGCTGATCTCGCTCGGCATGCATCCACATCAGGCGCAGCGCGCCCAAATGCACTTCCGCCGGCTGGATATGCGGATGTTGCGCGAGCTGATGCCGGTACATACCGATACGGCGCAGATCTCCCGCGTGCGGGAAGCACGTCGCGAGCTGGAGGAGATCTTCCAGCGAGAGATGCAACAGGAACGACGCCAGCTCGATGGCTGGGATGAATTTGAATAAAGGGTAACGAAAGATGGCTGTACGTAAACGCTTTATTGCGGGTGCAAAATGCCCGACCTGCCAGGCGCAAGATACCCTGGCGATGTGGCGGGAAAATAATGTTGATGTTGTTGAGTGTGTTAAGTGCGGTCACCAGATGCGTGAGGCCGATAAAGAGGCCCGCGATCACGTTCGCAAAGAAGAGCAAGTTATCGGGATTTTTCATCCGGACTAGCGATATGCCCTGAGTTTTTTTAAGCTAAAGGGTACACGGGTGCAGATTTCCGCTACAATCTGCGCCAGCAATTTTCCCACGCTCAGGAGATATCATGAAAGTAGCAAAAGACCTGGTGGTCAGCCTGGCCTATCAGGTACGTACAGAAGACGGTGTGTTGGTTGATGAGTCTCCGGTGAGTGCGCCGCTTGACTACCTGCATGGTCACGGCTCCCTGATTTCTGGCCTGGAAACCGCGCTGGAAGGTCATGAAGTTGGTGACAAATTTGACGTTGCTGTAGGCGCGAACGACGCTTACGGTCAGTATGATGACAATCTGGTTCAGCGCGTTCCTAAAGACGTGTTCATGGGCGTTGACGAACTGCAGGTTGGCATGCGCTTCCTGGCTGAAACTGACCAGGGTCCGGTTCCTGTTGAAATCACCGAAGTGGAAGATGACCACGTCGTGGTTGACGGTAACCACATGCTGGCTGGCCAGAACCTGAAGTTCAACGTAGAAGTTGTTGCTATCCGTGAAGCGACCGAAGAAGAGCTGGCTCATGGCCACGTTCACGGTGCACATGGTCACGACCATGACCACGATCACGGCCACGACGGCTGCTGCGGTGGTCACGGCCACGATCACGACCATGGTCACGACCACGGTAAAGGTGGTTGCGGTAACGGCGGCTGCGGCTGCCACTAATACCCGTCGTCTTTCAAGCCGCAGGTGCGTTGGCTGCGCTTTGAAACCCCTGTCACATAGTTATCTATGCTCCCGGGGATTTTCAAGCTTGCCGCCTTCCTGCGACGCGAAATCCATAGGGTATTTGGTATGTAGGCCCGGTAAGCTTCGCCCCACCGGGCACAAAAAAAGCGGGATAATCCCGCTTTTTTTACGCCTCAATAATGAGGAGGTGGCGTCTCTTCTGACTGAGAGGCAATGTTTGACGGCTGCGTAGCCTTCAGCTTTTCCGTCAGCAGGCGCATATGATCCCGCAGTTTTGCCATTTCGAGCTCATGTGCGGTCACGGTCTGGTTTAGCTCTTCGATGGTGATGTCCTGAAAAGCCAGGCGGCTTTCCAGCTCAGCCATTCTCGCTTCTATTGCTGTATCCTTCATCATTCACCTCGTTTGTTTCAGATTCGCCATAATGGCCCTGCGGCGGCGCAGTTTAACTGAGTTTATCCTTAAGTACAGTCTGCATCCCTTTGGCAGGAAACTTATTTAAACAAAAATAGTCTGAAAAGTGGCGAGAATTGGAAGTGTCTGTCTGTAGATTTCTTCCGCAACGTTTTATAGTACGTAACTCATTTACGTTTAACGCTGGGGTGAGAGTCCCCAGGCCCTGGAGATATGGATGAAATCACTGTTTAAAGTAACGCTGC
>NZ_JADCKW010000032.1:148396-154637 GCF_014982155.1 Enterobacter cloacae complex sp. P16RS2
TGCTGCGAAGCCTGCTGCCACTGCAGACAGCAAAGCGGCGTTCAAAAATGACGACCAGAAATCCGCCTATGCACTGGGCGCATCTCTGGGTCGCTACATGGAAAACTCTCTGAAAGAACAAGAGAAACTGGGCATCAAACTGGATAAAGCTCAGCTGATCGCGGGCGTTCAGGACGCATTTGCAGATAAGAGCAAGCTGTCTGACCAGGAAATTGAACAGACTCTGCAGGCGTTCGAAGCGCGCGTGAAGGGTGCCGCGCAGACCAAGATGGACGCGGACGCTAAAGACAACGAAGCGAAAGGCAAAGCCTACCGCGATACTTTTGCCAAAGAGAAGGGTGTGAAAACCTCTTCTACCGGCCTGGTGTACAAAGTTGAGAAAGAAGGCACCGGCGATGCGCCTAAAGACAGCGACACCGTTGTTGTGAACTACAAAGGTACGCTGATCGACGGTAAAGAGTTCGATAACTCTTACACCCGCGGTGAGCCGCTCTCCTTCCGTCTGGATGGTGTGATCCCTGGCTGGACTGAAGGCCTGAAAAACATCAAGAAAGGCGGCAAGATCAAGATGGTTATCCCACCGGATCTGGCCTATGGCAAAACCGGCGTTCCGGGTATCCCTGCCAACTCTACGCTGGTCTTTGACGTAGAGCTGCTGGATATCAAACCGGCACCGAAAGCGGATGCGAAAGCAGACGCACCGGCTGACGATAAAGCCGCTGCTGCTAAGAAGTAATGTTGAAAAAAACCGCCGCCTTTCAGGCGGCGGTTTTTTTATTGTGGGGCAGATATAATTAACACTGGAAAGCGCTACGCACGCTGTATTAATTTAGTTGTCCGTGTAGATAATGAGCCTGCCCTGAAAACCTAACGACAGGCTCCTGAAAAGGAGTGTTTTTTTCATGTCCAGGTCGCTTTTAACCAACGAAACCAGTGAACTTGATTTGCTGGATCAACGTCCTTTCGATCAGACCGACTTCGATATTCTGAAATCCTACGAAGCGGTAGTGGACGGGTTAGCGATGCTCATTGGCTCCCACTGCGAAATCGTATTGCACTCCCTGCAAGATCTGAAGTGTTCCGCCATCCGCATTGCGAATGGTGAGCATACTGGCCGTAAAATTGGTTCGCCAATTACCGACCTTGCATTGCGTATGCTGCATGACATGACCGGCGCGGACAGCAGCGTCTCCAAATGCTATTTCACCCGCGCCAAAAGCGGCGTGCTGATGAAATCAGAAACCATCGCGATTCGAAACCGCGAGCATCGTGTTATTGGGCTACTGTGCATTAACATGAACCTTGATGTGCCATTCTCGCAAATCATGAGCACCTTTATTCCACCAGAAACGCCGGACGTTGGCTCCTCTGTTAACTTTGCCTCCTCTGTTGAAGATCTGGTGACGCAGACGCTTGAGTTTACGATTGAAGAGGTGAATGCCGATCGCAACGTCTCGAACAACGCCAAGAATCGTCAGATCGTGCTCAATCTTTATGAAAAAGGGATTTTTGATATTAAAGACGCTATCAACCAGGTGGCCGATCGTCTGAACATCTCCAAGCACACGGTCTACCTCTATATTCGCCAGTTCAAAAGCGGCGATTTCCAGGGACAAGACAAGTAATGCGTTTTGCGTTAATGGTGACAGGCCCGGCGTACGGCACTCAGCAGGCCAGCAGCGCGCTGCAGTTTGCGCATGCGCTACTGGCGGCCGGACATGAGCTGGCGAGCGTCTTCTTCTATCGGGAAGGGGTGTATAACGCGAATCAGTTTACGTCACCGGCGAGCGATGAGTTCGATCTGGTGCGCGCCTGGCAGGCATTAAACGAAAAGCAGGGCGTAGAACTGCACATCTGCGTGGCGGCGGCACTGCGCCGCGGCGTGACCGATGCAACCGAAGCCGCACGTCTTGGTTTATCGGGTTCTAACCTGCAGCCCGGCTTTTCGTTGAGTGGCCTGGGTGCACTGGCACAGGCGGCATTAACCTGCGACAGAGTGGTGCAATTCTGATGAAGCGCGTAGCATTTGTTTTTTCCTCCGCACCGCACGGCAATACGTCCGGCAGAGAAGGGCTGGATGCGCTGCTCGCGACCTCAGCATTGACCGAAGATATCGGTGTCTTCTTTTTGGGCGACGGCGTATTTCAGCTTCTGGCGGGGCAACAGCCTCAGGCTATTCTGGCGCGTGATTACATCGCGACGTTCAAAGTATTACCGCTTTACGATATCGAAACCTTCTATGTCTGTGCCGACTCCCTGGCCGCGCGCGGTTTAAACGAGGCAACGCTTTTCGTGCTGGATGTGACAGTCCTTTCTTCTGCTGCATTGCGCGAACACCTTTCCCACTACGACACCGTTCTGACTTTCTGAGGCTGACATGCTCCATACTCTGAGCCATTCACCGTGGCAATGTGATATCGACGCGTTACTGAGTATGCTGCGCGAAGGTGATGATCTGCTGCTGATCCAGGATGGCGTGCTTGCCGCACTGGAAGGCAGTCGTTTCGTTGAAATTCTCACGAATGCCCCCATAACAGTCTCTGCGCTGAAGGACGATCTGGATGCGCGGGGTCTTTCTGGTCAAATTTCAGCCAAAATTGACGTGGTTGGCTATACTGATTTCGTCAATCTTACTGTGACGCACGCCAGTCAAATGAACTGGTGATTTGAGATCGCTGTATATTTCTTGACACCTTTTCGACGTAGCCCTAAAATTTCGCGTCCTCATATTGTATGAGGTCGTTTTATTACGTGTTTACGAAGCAAAAGCTAAAACCAGGAGCTATTTAATGGCAACAGTTAACCAGCTGGTACGCAAACCACGCGCGCGCAAAGTTGCAAAGAGCAACGTGCCTGCGCTGGAAGCCTGCCCGCAGAAACGTGGTGTATGTACTCGTGTATATACCACCACTCCTAAAAAACCAAACTCCGCACTGCGTAAAGTATGCCGTGTGCGTTTGACTAACGGTTTCGAAGTGACTTCCTACATCGGTGGTGAAGGTCACAACCTGCAGGAACACTCCGTGATCCTGATCCGTGGCGGTCGTGTTAAAGACCTTCCGGGTGTTCGTTACCACACCGTTCGTGGTGCGCTCGACTGCTCAGGTGTTAAAGACCGTAAGCAGGCTCGCTCCAAGTACGGCGTGAAGCGTCCTAAGGCTTAATGGTTCTCCGTTAAGTAAGGCCAAACTGATTTATCTTAATGTCAAACTAAACTCTTTGAGTTTTGGACAATCCTGAATTAACAACGGAGTATTCCCATGCCACGTCGTCGCGTCATTGGTCAGCGTAAAATTCTTCCAGATCCGAAATTCGGATCAGAACTGCTGGCAAAATTTGTAAATATCCTGATGGTAGATGGTAAAAAATCTACTGCAGAAGCAATCGTATACAGCGCGCTTGAGACCCTGGCTCAGCGTTCTGGTAAAAATGAACTGGAAGCTTTCGAAGTCGCTCTCGACAACGTTCGCCCAACCGTAGAAGTTAAGTCCCGCCGCGTTGGTGGTTCTACTTATCAGGTTCCAGTTGAAGTTCGTCCGGTTCGTCGTAATGCTCTGGCAATGCGTTGGATCGTTGAAGCTGCTCGTAAACGCGGTGATAAATCCATGGCTCTGCGTCTGGCGAACGAACTTTCTGATGCTGCAGACAACAAAGGTACTGCAGTTAAGAAACGTGAAGACGTTCACCGTATGGCAGAAGCCAACAAGGCGTTCGCACACTACCGTTGGTAATCCCTTCGGAGTATTAGTCACCAGGCGGGCGCTTCAGAGAAGCCGCCCGCTCTGGGTAACTTAACTGAACGCCTAAAGATATAAACGAGGAATCAAATGGCTCGTACAACACCCATCGCACGCTACCGTAACATCGGTATCAGTGCGCACATCGACGCCGGTAAAACCACTACTACCGAACGTATTCTGTTCTACACCGGTGTAAACCACAAAATCGGTGAAGTTCATGACGGCGCAGCCACCATGGACTGGATGGAACAGGAGCAGGAGCGTGGTATCACTATCACCTCCGCAGCGACTACTGCATTCTGGTCAGGTATGGCTAAGCAGTACGAACCGCATCGCGTAAACATCATCGACACCCCAGGGCACGTTGACTTCACCATCGAAGTAGAACGTTCCATGCGTGTTCTTGACGGCGCGGTAATGGTTTATTGCGCAGTTGGTGGTGTTCAGCCACAGTCTGAAACCGTATGGCGTCAGGCGAACAAATATAAAGTTCCACGCATCGCGTTCGTTAACAAAATGGACCGTATGGGTGCTAACTTCCTGAAAGTTGTTGGCCAGATCAAAACCCGTCTGGGCGCGAACCCTGTTCCACTGCAGCTGGCAATTGGTGCTGAAGAAGGCTTCACCGGCGTTATCGACCTGGTGAAAATGAAAGCCATCAACTGGAACGATGCAGACCAGGGCGTTACCTTCGAATACGAAGATATCCCAGCTGCAATGCAGGACCTGGCTGACGAATGGCACCAGAACCTGATCGAATCCGCTGCTGAAGCTTCTGAAGAGCTGATGGAGAAATACCTGGGTGGTGAAGAACTGACTGAAGAAGAGATCAAAAAAGCTCTGCGTCAGCGCGTTCTGAATAACGAAATCATCCTGGTAACCTGTGGTTCTGCGTTCAAGAACAAAGGTGTTCAGGCGATGCTGGATGCGGTAGTTGACTACCTGCCATCCCCGGTTGACGTTCCTGCGATCAACGGCATCCTGGACGACGGTAAAGATACTCCGGCTGAGCGTCACGCAAGCGACGAAGAGCCATTCTCTGCACTGGCGTTCAAAATTGCTACCGACCCATTCGTGGGTAACCTGACCTTCTTCCGCGTTTACTCTGGTGTGGTTAACTCCGGTGACACCATCCTGAACTCCGTGAAAGCGGCGCGTGAACGTTTTGGCCGTATCGTACAGATGCACGCTAACAAACGTGAAGAGATCAAAGAAGTTCGTGCGGGCGACATCGCTGCAGCTATCGGTCTGAAAGACGTGACCACTGGTGACACCCTGTGTGACCCGGATCACCCGATCATTCTGGAGCGTATGGAATTCCCTGAGCCGGTAATCTCCATCGCAGTTGAACCAAAAACCAAAGCTGACCAGGAAAAAATGGGTCTGGCTCTGGGCCGTCTGGCGAAAGAAGACCCATCATTCCGCGTATGGACTGATGAAGAATCTAACCAGACCATCATCGCTGGTATGGGTGAACTGCACCTGGACATCATCGTTGACCGTATGAAGCGTGAATTCAACGTTGAAGCGAACGTGGGTAAACCTCAGGTTGCTTACCGCGAAGCGATTCGCGCGAAAGTTACCGACATTGAAGGTAAGCACGCTAAGCAGTCTGGTGGTCGCGGTCAGTACGGTCACGTTGTGATCGACATGTACCCACTGGAGCCGGGCTCTAACCCGAAAGGTTACGAGTTCATCAACGACATCAAAGGTGGTGTAATTCCTGGCGAATACATCCCAGCCGTTGATAAAGGCATTCAGGAACAGCTGAAAGCGGGCCCTCTGGCTGGCTATCCGGTTGTTGACATGGGTGTTCGTCTGCACTTCGGTTCTTACCACGACGTTGACTCCTCTGAACTGGCGTTTAAACTGGCTGCGTCTATTGCCTTTAAAGAAGGCTTTAAGAAAGCAAAACCAGTTCTGCTTGAGCCAATCATGAAGGTTGAAGTAGAAACTCCTGAAGAGAACACCGGTGACGTTATCGGTGACTTGAGCCGTCGTCGCGGTATGCTGCGTGGTCAGGAATCCGAAGTAACTGGCGTTAAGATCCACGCTGAAGTTCCGCTGTCTGAAATGTTCGGATATGCAACTCAGCTGCGTTCTCTGACCAAAGGTCGTGCATCATACACCATGGAATTCCTGAAGTATGATGATGCGCCTAACAACGTTGCTCAGGCCGTTATTGAAGCCCGTGGTAAGTAATCCACAGGATTAAAACCTAAGTCCCGTGCTCTCTCCACAGGGGAGAGCACTATAGTAAGGAATATAGCCGTGTCTAAAGAAAAATTTGAACGTACAAAACCGCACGTCAACGTTGGTACTATCGGCCACGTTGACCATGGTAAAACTACCCTGACTGCTGCAATCACTACCGTTCTGGCAAAAACCTACGGTGGTTCTGCTCGTGCATTCGACCAGATCGATAACGCACCAGAAGAAAAAGCTCGTGGTATCACCATCAACACTTCCCACGTTGAATATGACACCCCGACTCGCCACTA
>NZ_JADCKW010000033.1:0-12864 GCF_014982155.1 Enterobacter cloacae complex sp. P16RS2
TTACCCATAAGCTCTGCGCCCAGTGGGAGCGTATCGCCTGCGCGGCGCAGAGCTTATGGGTAAACTCGTTATGGGGTGGCTCTTCCTCGGTCACCACCACCTCGCCAAGATCGCCGTAATAACCCACTGCGGAACCCGAAATCAGCACGGAAGGCGGCGTGTGGCTATTGCGGATCAGCTCTACCAGCTTTTCGGTAATGTTCCACCGGCTGCTGCATAACAGCTGTTTTTGCTCTTCCGTCCAGCGCTTATCGGCGATGGGTTCACCCGCGAGGTTAATGACGGCGTCGAAGCCGTCCAGATTTTGCTGATCGGCCAGATTTTTCCAGATATCGACACCCGCCCCCAGCACCTGACGCGCTTTCTCCGGGCTGCGAGTGACGACGGTAATGTCGTGACGCAAGGCCTGCAGACGCGCAATGAGGTGGCGACCAATAAGGCCTGTGCCGCCGGTCAGCAAAATCTTCATACAACCTCCAGGATTACGCCTGGCGTCGCCAGCTTAGCGTCATGGAGACGGAATCGGCGTAGCGCAGGGCGTGAAGTTTATCGATCTCAACTTCAGCATAAGTGACCCAGTGATGTTCGCGTGCGATATCGAGCACATCCTGAGTTAATTTTTCCAGCAGAGAGAAGCGGTTATTCTCCACAAACTGGATAATGTTCTTGGTGATTGTGCGGTAGTTCAGCGCGTCGTTGATGTCTTCGCTGGCCCGCGCTTTGTCTGCGGGATAGTGAATTACCACGTTAATGACAATATCCTGACGGTTGGCGATCTCTTCCTCTTTGATACCGATGAAGGTACGAAGGCGTAAATTTTTTATGCGAATAATGGCGTCTGGCTGTGACATTGCAGGTCTTCTCCGTGTCAGTATTTCACGCTCATCATACATGAGAGGCTCGCGGGTACCCAGCCTCATAGAGGGTTAAATCTGCTGGATTTTTTGCATCGCCCGCTCGGTGGCCGGGCGGGTCCGAATGCGCTCAAACCAGTTATTCACCGCCGGGTAAGCGGCCAGGTCAATTCGGTGTTTTTCATGCGTATTCACCCACGGCCAGCAGGCGATATCGGCAATACTGTAATGATCGCCCCCGAGCCACGGCGTTTTCTTCAGCCGACGGTTCAGAACGTCATAGAGCCGTTGAGTCTCAACCTGATAGCGTTCTATCGCGTAAGGAATAGGCTGCGGGGCGTAAGCGGTAAAATGATGATTTTGTCCCAGCATGGGCCCCAGCCCGCTTGCCTGCCAGAAGAGCCATTGCAGGGTATGGTGACGCTCGCGCAGTTCGCCGCTCAGCAGTTTGCCGGTTTTCTCCGCCAGGTAGAGCAAAATTTCACCGGATTCAAACAGGCTCAGAGGCCTGCCCCCGTCGGCCGGCTGGTTATCAATAATGGCCGGGATTTTATTATTCGGCGAGATAGCCAGAAAGAGAGGGCTGAACTGTTCGCCTTTGCTGATATCCACGCGAATGATCCTGTAATCCAGTTCGGCTTCTTCAAGAAAGAGGGTGATCTTTTGGCCGTTTGGGGTAGGGGCGTAATAAAGGTCGATCATTCTCAACTCCTGTCCATGCGAATAGTGGTGCCATGACAAATGAGTATAGGTGGTTGTTGTAAATCGTGAGTTTTCATCAAGTGACAGCGAGGCAAAGAGATTATATGTTGAGTAAAAACCCGATCAGCCGATGAGGATGTTATGAACCAGCCCGTAATCACGTTGTGGTCCGATGCGAATTTCTTTTCTCCCTATGTAATGAGCGTATACGTTGCGCTGGCCGAAAAAGGACTCACTTTTACGCTGAAGACCGTTAATCTCGACGGCGGTGAACATCTCAAGCCACAGTGGCAGGGTTACGACCTGACCCGACGCGTGCCGGTGCTGGAGATTGACGGTTTTGCCCTGAGCGAATCGTCGGCGATTGATGAATATCTGGAAGATAGGTTCGCGCCGCCCGAGTGGGAGCGGATCTATCCGCACGACCTGCAAAAACGCGCTCGGGCGCGGCAGATCCAGGCGTGGCTGCGAAGCGATCTGGTGCCAATTCGCGTGGAACGCTCAACGGACGTCGTGTTCGCCGGGGTGAAAAAGCCAGCGCTCAGCGCTGAAGGTCGTGAAAGCGCGCAAAAACTCATTGAAACCGCCACCTCGCTCCTCGCACACGGCAACCCGAACCTGTTCGGCGAGTGGTGCATTGCCGACGCCGATCTTGCGTTGATGCTAAACCGCCTGATCCTCAACGGCGATGAGGTGCCGCAGCTGCTGGTGGATTATGCCGCGTTTCAGTGGCAGCGCGCCTCCGTGCAGCGCTATGTGGCACTATCTGCCAGGCGCGCGGGCTGATAAGCCCGGACGCTTCAGGTATGATGGGGGCAGTCTGTTTTCCCGAGGAGTGACTGATGAAACTGATGTTTGCGTCGGATATCCATGGATCGCTGCCCGCTACCGAGCGTGTCCTTTCCCTGTTTGCACAAAGCGGCGCGCAGTGGCTGATTATTCTGGGGGATGTGCTCAACCACGGCCCGCGCAACGCGCTGCCGGAGAGCTACGCTCCGGCGCAGGTCGCGGAAAAGCTCAACCCGTACGCCTCGCGAATCATCGCCGTTCGCGGCAACTGCGACAGCGAAGTGGACCAGATGCTGCTGCATTTTCCCCTTACCGCGCCATGGCAGCAGGTGCTGCTGGAACAAAGCCGCCTGTTCCTGACGCACGGGCATCTTTTTAGCCCGGATAATATCCCGGCGCTCGCGGCTGGCGATGTCCTGGTTTACGGTCATACTCATATTCCGGTTGCTGAAAAGCGCGGTGAGATTTATCACTTCAACCCGGGATCGGTCAGCATACCGAAAGGCGGTTATCCAGCAAGCTATGGCATGCTGGATGGAAATACCCTGCGCGTTATCGCACTTAATGATCAGCAAGTTATTGCGCAGATAGCGATTAATCCGTAAGTTACACCTCAACTGCAAACGCGCCGAAAGAGCGCTTAGAAGAGAAGGTTTCCCGATGGTGGAGCAGAGTCATTTGGCAAGTACAGAGTGGGTTGACATTGTCAGCGAAGAGAATGAAGTGATCGCGCAGGCCAGCCGCGAACAAATGCGTGCGGAGCGTCTGCGCCACCGCGCAACGTACATCGTTGTGCATGACGGTATGGGCAAAATTCTGGTCCAGCGCCGCACGGACACCAAAGATTTTCTCCCGGGTATGCTGGATGCCACCGCAGGCGGTGTTGTCCAGGCAGATGAAGTGCTGCTGGATTCCGCGCGTCGAGAAGCAGAAGAAGAGTTAGGTATCGCCGGCGTGCCGTTTGCCGAGCACGGCCAGTTCTATTTCGAAGACGAAAACTGCCGCGTCTGGGGCGGGCTGTTTAGCTGCGTCTCCCACGGGCCGTTCGCTCTGCAGGAAGAAGAGGTGAGTGAAGTCAGCTGGATGACGCCGGAAGAGATCACCGCGCGCTGCGACGAGTTCACGCCGGATTCGTTAAAAGCGCTGGCGCTGTGGATGACCCGCAACGCCAAAAACGAATCGACCAAATCAGAGAAAGAGGAAGAGGCTGAGTAATATTCAGCAACTCTCTCTCAGACACAGACTGGACGCGATGGGCTTTTGATCGCGCCAGTCACCGTCATTCAGACGCTCCAGCAACGCTTTCCCGGCTTCAATTCCAATCTTACGATGCGGCACCGCCATCGTCGTCAGCGGCGGCTGACAGACGCGGCTCACGTCGCTATCACCAAAACCTACCACCGCCAGGTCGTCCGGCACCTTGATTCGCCTGCGCTGGCACTCGTACAGCGCCCCGCAGGCCAGCTCATCTGAGACGCATACCAGCGCATCCAGCTCCGGCCACGCCAGCAGGAATTCAGGCAGCTGTGCCGCGCCTGTCGAGAAGCTTGGCGGCATCGCCGCGTTAATGACCCGGGTTGGCGACATATGGTGGCGAAGCATGGCTTTGTACCAGCCCTGCAGATGCTGCTGGAAAATCCACTGCTCCTGGTTGGCGCACAGCAGACCAATATTTTGGTAGCCGCGCTTAATCACCATTTCCGTGAGTTCATACATGGCCGCTACGTTATCAATCCCGATATTCATATCAATCGGGTCGGCGCGCATGGCGCCCATCTCCATCACCGGAATGGAGGCGTTTTTCAGCCAGTGGCGAACGGTATCGGTATGTTCAACGCTGAGCAGGATAGCGGCGGCAATATTCGATGCCAGCAGCGTCTCCAGCAACTTCTCCTCCTGCTCCAGGCGATGCTGGGACTCTGCCAGCATGATCTGATACCCGGCAGGCTGTAGCACCTGCTGTAGCCCGGCGAACATCTCCGAGCAGCCAGCTTCGGAGAGGTTAGGCACCACCATGGCTATCGTCCACGACGACGCCGAGGCAAGCGCGCTGGCGGCAAGATTAGGCATATAGCCCAGCTCCTGCACGGCAGCTTCAATTTTTTCACGTAGTTTATCGGAAACCTGTTCGGGCGTGCGGAGTGCACGGGACACGGTCATCGTGCCCACACCGGCAAGCTGTGCGACATCGGCGAGTGTCACTTTACCAGTACTGCGCCGTTTTCGGGTTAGAGACATACACCTTCCTGCTGACCAGACGCGTTCTTCATTTCCTTCGCTTCACGTGACAGGCAGTATACGCCTTAAATCCTTTTTTTTGCTGTGATTTAGCGCCGTGATTGCAATTTGATAGCGCTATCACATTTCTGCATGTTAAGCATTGGTAGCGCTATCTTTGTGATCGCGATCGCAGTCATCCAGCGATGTGTTGAATAAAGTTTGCTCATCTTTAGTGGGTAGCGGGAGTGAAAAGTGCTCAAAAAATGGATATATGATACAACCATCACGCTGCAGGATAGCGTGGAAAACTGGCCGCAGGCGCTGGAGCTGTGCGCGAAGCCGCTTCAGGATTTGCAGGTGATTGAGCCTGAATACGTCACGGCCATCATCCAGCAGCACCACACGTTAGGACCCTATTATGTGCTGGCACCAGGGCTGGCGATGCCGCATGCGCGGCCGGAGGAAGGTGCCAAAGGACTGGGGTTGTCTTTATTAAAACTAAAACAGGGCGTCTCGTTTGGTGCCGGTGAGTTTGACCCTGTCGATGTGATTATCATGCTCGCGGCACCGGATAAACATAGCCATATCGAAATGATATCCGCACTTGCAGAATTATTTTCCAGCGACGAGAATATGGAGAAACTGCATCAGGCGAATACCCTGGAGGAAATTAAAACGATTATTGACCGCTTCTGATTTAATTCTTTAATCCGATTATTCACAACATTACGCGACAGCGTGATGGGGCGTGCTCTACTCAAAATAAGGGGACAACAATGAAAATCATGGCTATTTGCGGCTCCGGCCTGGGCAGCAGTTTTATGGTCGAAATGAATATTAAAAAGGTGCTCAAAAAGCTGGAGATTGAGGCTGAGGTTGAACATTCCGATCTCTCCTCGGCCACGCCGGGCGCGGCCGATCTTTTCGTGATGGCAAAAGACATTGCGGCCAGCGCCAGCGTCCCGGAAAGCCAGCTGGTGGTGATTAACAACATCATCGACATCAACGAACTTGCAGCGCAGCTGCGCGCCTGGTTCGAAAGACAATAACCCTGATAAGGCGAGGTGGATATGTTTATCCTTGAAACGCTGAATTTCGTTGTTGATATTTTAAAAGTCCCTTCAGTGCTGGTCGGTTTAATTGCGTTAATTGGTCTGGTTGCGCAAAAGAAAGCCTTTTCGGACGTGGTGAAAGGAACGATTAAAACCATTCTTGGCTTTATTGTGCTGGGCGGTGGTGCAACGGTGCTGGTGGGGTCATTAAATCCTTTGGGCGGTATGTTTGAACACGCCTTTACGATCCAGGGCATTATTCCAAACAATGAAGCGATTGTGTCAATTGCGCTGGAGAAATACGGCGCAGCGACCGCGCTGATTATGGCCTTCGGCATGGTGGCGAATATTATCGTCGCACGCTTTACTCGCCTGAAGTACATCTTCCTGACCGGTCACCACACGTTTTATATGGCGTGCATGATTGGCGTGATCCTGACGGTCGCGGGCTTTGAAGGCGTGGGTCTGGTGTTTACCGGCTCGCTGATCCTCGGCCTGATTATGGCCTTCTTCCCGGCGATTGCGCAGCGCTACATGAAGCGCATAACCGGCAACGATGAAATTGCCTTCGGCCACTTCGGCACGCTGGGCTACGTGCTGTCCGGCTGGATTGGCAGCAAGGTTGGCAAGGGCTCACGCTCAACGGAAGAGATGAACCTGCCGAAGAACCTGAGCTTCCTGCGCGACAGTTCGATCTCCATCTCCCTGACCATGATGATTATCTACCTCATCCTGGCGGTGAGCGCCGGGCGTGAGTACGTGGAGGCCACCTTCAGCGGCGGTCAGAACTACCTGGTCTACGCCATCATCATGGCGATCACCTTTGCGGCGGGCGTGTTCATCATCCTGCAGGGCGTGCGCCTGATTCTGGCGGAGATCGTTCCGGCCTTTACCGGCTTCTCGGAGAAACTGGTGCCGAACGCCCGTCCTGCGCTGGACTGCCCGGTGGTGTATCCCTATGCGCCAAACGCGGTGCTGATTGGCTTCCTGTTCAGCTTCCTCGGCGGGATTGTGGGGTTGTTGATCTGCGGTCAGTTTAGCTGGGTGCTCATCCTGCCGGGCGTGGTGCCGCACTTCTTCACCGGCGCAACGGCGGGCGTGTTCGGTAATGCCACCGGTGGACGTCGCGGAGCAATGATTGGCGCCTTTGCTAACGGCCTGTTGATCACCTTCCTGCCGGTCCTGCTGCTGCCGGTGCTGGGCGCCATTGGCTTTGCCAACACCACCTTCTCGGACGCCGACTTCGGCGCGGTCGGGATTGTCCTCGGCAACCTGGCGCGCTTCCTGTCGCCGCTTGCCATCACCGGACTGGTTGTCGCGTTGTTCGCGCTGCTGGTGGCGTACAACGTCTTCGCGAAAAACAAACCTGCGGGCGGTAACGCGCAGGAAAACACCGGAGCCAAATCATGAATGAGAAAGAGATAACCGAACTCGCGCGTCAGATCCGTCTTGAGACGCTGAAATCCCTGACGCAGCTGGGCTTTGGGCACTACGGCGGAAGTATGTCGGTGGTCGAAACCCTGGCTGTTCTGTACGGCGCGGTGATGAAAATCGACCCGGCGGATCCGGACTGGCCGGAGCGGGACTATTTTGTCCTGTCGAAAGGTCATGCGGGCCCGGCGCTCTACAGCACGCTGGCGATCAAGGGCTACTTCCCGGTGGAAGAGCTGAGCACCCTGAACCAGAACGGCACGCGCCTGCCAAGCCACCCGGACCGTCTGAAAACGCGCGGCGTGGACGCCACCACCGGTTCGCTGGGGCAGGGGATCTCCATTGCCGGCGGTATGGCGCTTTCGCACAGGCTGGCGGGGCGACCGAACCGCGTCTTCTGCATCGTCGGTGACGGCGAGCTGAACGAGGGGCAGTGCTGGGAAGCCTTCCAGTTTATTGCCCACCATCGCCTGAACAACCTGACGGTATTCGTGGACTGGAACAAACAGCAGCTCGACGGCGAGCTGGACGAGATCATCAGCGCGTTCGACCTGGAGGGGAAATTCCGCGCCTTTGGCTTTGACGTGGCGATGGTGAAGGGCGACGACGTTCCGGGCCTGCTGGCTTTGACGTCGCGGGTCCCGGCTGCCGACGCGCGTCCGTTAGTCGTCATCCTCGACAGCATCAAAGGGCAGGGGGTGCCCTACCTGGAACAGCTCAGCAACTCGCACCACCTGCGGTTGACCGCGGAGAGCAAAGCGGCCCTCAACGAGACGATTCGCCAACTGGAGGCTTCACATGATTAAGGTTGCACCGGCAGGAGAGAAAGACGCCGTTGAGATGCGTAAGGTCTACGCGGGCTTTGTGGCAAAGCAGATTGAGGCGGGAAGCGAGATTATCGCCCTGGAAGCGGATCTGATGAGCTCTATGGCGATGGACGGCGTGGCGCGCGATTATCCGCAGCACGTGATTAACTGCGGCATTATGGAGGCCAACGTCATCGGCACGGCGGCGGGGCTGTCGCTTACCGGGCGTAAACCGTTCGTTCATACCTTCACCGCGTTTGCCAGCCGTCGCTGCTTTGACCAGCTGTTTATGTCCCTGGACTATCAGCGCAACAACGTGAAGGTGATTGCCTCGGATGCGGGCGTGACGGCCTGCCACAACGGCGGCACGCATATGTCGTTTGAGGATATGGGCATCGTACGCGGTCTGGCGCATTCGGTGGTGCTGGAGGTGACTGACGCGGTGATGTTCGAGGACGTGCTGCGCCAGCTTATCGACCTCGAAGGCTTTTACTGGGTACGCACCATCCGCAAGCAGGCGCCGAGGGTGTACGCCCCGGGCTCAACCTTCACCATCGGCAAAGGTAACGTGCTGCGCGAAGGAACCGATATTACCCTGATTGCCAACGGCATCATGGTGGCGGAAGCGCTGGAGGCGGCGCGTCAGCTTGAGCAGGAGGGGGTAAGCGCGGCGGTCATCGACATGTTTACCCTGAAGCCCATCGACCGGATGCTGGTGAAAAACTACGCCGAGAAAACCGGGCGCATCGTCACCTGTGAAAACCACAGTATTCACAACGGGCTGGGATCGGCGGTGGCGGAAGTCCTGGTGGAAACCTGCCCGGTACCGATGCGGCGGGTGGGCGTCAAGGAGCGTTACGGACAGGTGGGGACGCAGGATTTCCTTCAGAAGGAGTATGGCCTGACGGCACATGACATTGTATCGGCGGCGCGAGAGCTGCTGTAAATAAAAAAGGCGACCCGTTAAGTGGTCGCCTTTTTGTTGCCCGGTAAGCGCTAGCGTCACCGGGCTTTTTAACATTACTGCTGCTGCGAAGACTGGATCGCGGTCAGAGCGATGGTATAGACGATATCGTCTACCAGCGCGCCACGAGACAGGTCGTTCACAGGTTTGCGCATACCCTGCAGCATTGGCCCGATGGAGATCAGGTCTGCTGAACGCTGCACCGCTTTATAGGTGGTGTTACCGGTGTTCAGATCCGGGAAGATGAACACGGTAGCGCGACCTGCAACCGGCGAGTTCGGCGCTTTGGATTTCGCAACGTCGGCCATCACGGCAGCGTCGTACTGCAGCGGACCGTCGATCATCAGGTCAGGACGTTTTTCCTGCGCCAGACGGGTCGCTTCACGCACTTTCTCTACGTCGCTACCAGCACCAGAGGTACCGGTGGAGTAGGAGAGCATCGCTACGCGCGGTTCGATACCGAAGGCAATCGCGGAGTCCGCGGACTGGATAGCGATTTCTGCCAGCTGCTCTGCGGTTGGATCCGGGTTGATCGCGCAGTCGCCATAAACGTAAACCTGTTCAGGCAGCAGCATGAAGAACACGGAAGAAACCAGAGAGCTGCCCGGTGCAGTTTTGATCAGCTGCAGCGGTGGACGGATGGTGTTCGCCGTGGTGTGAACCGCACCGGAAACCAGACCGTCAACTTCGTCCTGCTCCAGCATCAGCGTGCCCAGCACCACGTTGTCTTCCAGCTGTTCGCGTGCAACGGCTTCGGTCATGCCCTTGCTCTTACGCAGCTCAACCAGACGAGCAACGTAGCTCTCGCGAACCACTTCAGGGTCAACGATTTCGATGCCAGCGCCCAGCTCAACGCCCTGAGACGCCGCAACGCGGGTGATCTCATCCGGGTTACCCAGCAGCACGCAGGTCGCGATGCCGCGCTCTGCACAGATAGCAGCTGCTTTAACAGTACGTGGTTCGTCGCCTTCTGGCAGAACAACGCGTTTGCCCGCTTTACGCGCCAGCTCGGTCAGCTGGTAACGGAATGCTGGAGGAGACAGGCGGCGGCTGCGCTCGGAGGTCGCAGTCAAGGATTCGATCCAGTCTGCGTTGATGTAGCCCGCTACGTATTCCTGAACTTTCTCGATACGCTCGTGGTCATCAACCGGCACTTCAAGGTTGAAGCTTTGCAGGCTCAGGGAGGTCTGCCAGGTGTTGGTGTTCACCATGAAGACCGGCAGGCCGGTCGCAAACGCGCGTTCGCACAGCTTGCTGACGCGTGGGTCCATCTCGTAGGCACCGGTCAGCAGGATCGCACCGATTTCCACGCCGTTCATCGCTGCCAGGCAGGCGGCAACCAGCACGTCAGGACGATCTGCGGAGGTTACCAGCAGGGAACCTGCGCGGAAGTGTTCCAGCATGTGTGGAATGCTGCGCGCACAGAAGGTCACGGACTTCACGCGGCGGGTGTTGATGTCGCCTTCGTTAACGATAGTGGCGTTCAGGTGACGCGCCATATCGATTGCACGGGTGGCAATCAGATCGAAGCTCCATGGCACCGCGCCCAGAACCGGAAGCGGGCTGGATTCCTGCAGCTTAGCCGGGTCAACTTTGATGACTTTCGCTTTGGAAGAGTCGTCGAAGATCTCGGACAGGTCAGGGCGAGTACGGCCCTGCTCATCCACCGGTGCGTTCAGTTTGTTCACGATCACGCCGGTGATGTTGGTGTTTTTCGCGCCGCCGAAGCTGCTGCGCGTCAGTTCGATACGCTCGTTCAGCTGCTCTGGGGTGTCGGTGCCCTGAGACATCACGAAAACGATCTCTGCGTTCAGGGTTTTCGCGATTTCAAAGTTCAGAGACTGGGCAAACTGGTGTTTGCGCGTCGGGACCAGACCTTCAACCAGCACCACTTCCGCGTCTTGCGCGTTAGCATGGTAGTTGGCGATGATCTCTTCCATCAGCACGTCTTTCTGGTTGCTGGACAGCAGAGACTCAACGTGGCTCATCTTCAGCGGTTCAGCCGCTGGCAGATTGGAGTTCTTGCGAACGATGGTGGTGGTCTGGTCTGGCGCATCGCCACCGGCACGTGGCTGGGCAATTGGCTTAAAGACGCTCAGACGAACGCCTTTGCGTTCCATAGCACGGATAACGCCAAGGCTGACGCTGGTCAGGCCGACGCTGGTTCCGGTAGGGATCAGCATAATAGTACGGGACACGGTTTATCCTCTTTCGTTACCGCCGCAATTGGGCGGGTTACAAAACAGCACCGCCAGCATTGCTGGCGGTGTGGAATCAGGCAGTCAGGCGGTGCGCGTCTTGCGCAATGACCAGTTCTTCGTTAGTTGGGATAACGAGAGCAGGGCGGGTGCCTTCTTTGTTGATGAAGCCAGACTTGCCGAAGCGGGCAGCCAGGTTACGCTCGTGATCAACGTCGAAGCCCAGAACGCCCAGTTTGCCCAGGGACAGTTCACGAACCATTGCCGCGTTCTCACCGATACCACCGGTGAAGATAACCGCGTCCAGACGGCCTTCCATCAGCGCAGTGTAAGAGCCGATGTACTTCGCCAGACGGTGGCAGTAAACGTCCATTGCACGTTTAGCGTCTTCTTTCTCTGCGTAGTTATCTTCGACGTAACGGCAGTCGCTGGTGACTTCGGTCAGACCCAGCAGGCCAGACTCTTTGGTCAGCATTTTGTTGATCTGGTCAACGCTCATGCCCAGGGTGTCGTGCAGGTGGAAGATGATCGCCGGGTCGATGTCACCGGAACGGGTACCCATCACCAGACCTTCCAGCGGGGTCAGACCCATGGAGGTATCAACACATTTACCGTTGCGGATAGCGGAAACAGAACCACCGTTGCCCAGGTGGCAGGTGATGATGTTCAGTTCTTCAACCGGCTTGTTCAGGACTTTTGCGGCTTCCTGAGTCACATAGAAGTGGCTGGTGCCGTGCGCGCCGTAGCGACGTACGCCGTGCTCTTTGTACAGGCTGTATGGCAGGGCATAGAGGTAAGACTCTTCCGGCATGGTCTGATGGAACGCGGTGTCGAATACGGCCACGTTTTTGTCTTTCAGATTCGGGAAGGATTTCAGCGCTTCAGCGATACCGATCAGGTGAGCCGGGTTGTGCAGCGGTGCGAAGGACGCAGAGTCCTTGATGCCCTGGATCACAGATTCGTCGATCACGACGGAGCTGGTGTATTTTTCGCCGCCGTGGACGATACGGTGACCAATCGCAGTCAACTGAGCAGACAGTTCTGGTTTTTGTGACAGAATAGTGTTAACGATAAAGTTCAGCGCTTCACTGTGAGCGGCGCCTGCACCTAAAGCCGCTTCTTGTTTGCTGCCGTCCATCTTCCACTTGATACGTGCTTCAGGCAGATGGAAACATTCGGCCAAACCAGAGAGGTATTCGTCACCGTTGAGCGCATCGATGATGGCGAATTTCAGTGAGGAGCTACCGCAGTTCAGAACCAGTACTAACTTACTCGACATGGAAGTACCTATTATTGATACGTGGCTAAAAAAACGTCAGTGAGTCTAACAGCGTAACGCATGATGACTCAGACATTTATGATTAACATCATGCCAAACGAACATTGTGGCATGATGGAAGAAATAACTTTGATTTTATGCCATTTTGCACAATTTTCAGCCAATGGCATAATGTGCAATAATTTGACGAGTTAATGATTCTCGTCTAAGGCCCTATCAGGCTGGCACAGGATACCCGATACGGGGTAGAGATGACAAAATATTTTGAACGTTGTCATAGCTTGTTGTGGTTTTGCACGAAAATTTTAATTTTTATATGTGAAGTTGAGGTACAGCCATGTCGACACCAGAGAACCCGTCCGTAAATTTCTTTAGTCTGTTTCGTCGGGGACAGCATTACGCAAAGACGTGGCCGATGGAAAAGCGCCTTGCGCCGATGTTCATTGAGAATCGCACCATTCGCGCCACGCGCTATGCGATTCGCTTTATGCCGCCAGTCGCTGTCTTTACGCTGTGCTGGCAGATTGCGTTGGGCGGCCAGCTTGGCCCTGCCGTCGCGACGGCACTCT
>NZ_JADCKW010000034.1:0-105966 GCF_014982155.1 Enterobacter cloacae complex sp. P16RS2
CATGATACTCTGGGGCTTGCTGAGAGATAACCGAAATGATATTAGTAAATTCAACATTCCCTTAGATGAATGTGCTAAATAATAACCAGTTGTTAAATTTTTGTACAAAATCACTCGATGATAGCGCAGCGACGCGCTTGTAGAGAAAACTCTCTCTATCCTATTGAATATCATGTTTTTTTAGTGATGCTCGATGTCCGGCAAGGCTGCCCTCAACGATGCGGTACTCACCGTAAAAGAGAATTGCTTAACAAATTTGCAAAATGTATTGGCGCGCGTTTACGCCATTTGATACTTTCCGGCCTAATATTTTGCAGCATAAAACAAGCAGATGAGAATTATTTTCATATGGTTCTCTTCTCAGATATCCAGCGCAGGTCTCAAACAGGGGAGGCCTGTAAAGAATCGACGCAAGACGGCCATACGAGCGGTCAGTAATAAAAAAGTCGGTGATAGCAAGCAGTAAAAGAAGAACCTGACAGCAGCAAAAAAAACTCCTGCGCTGTACAGGCCCCAACAGGGGATTACACAGCTGGCGAAGGCCAGTCATTATAATGAGTGGAGTACCAACACAATGTCCATCATCACAAAAAAAAATCTGGTAGCGGCGGGGATTTTAACTGCGCTAATCGCGGGCAACGCTGCAATGGCTGCGGACGTTCCTGCAGGTGTTCAACTGGCTGAGAAACAGACGCTGGTGCGTAACAACGGTGCGGAAGTTCAGTCTCTTGACCCGCACAAAATTGAAGGTGTTCCTGAGTCTAACGTTAACCGCGACCTGTTCGAAGGCCTGCTGGTGACAGACGTAGACGGCCACCCGGCGCCGGGTGTAGCCGAAAAATGGGAAAACAAAGATTTCAAAGTCTGGACCTTCCATCTGCGTAAAGATGCGAAATGGTCCGACGGTACGCCGGTCACGGCCGAAGATTTCGTTTATAGCTGGCAGCGTCTGGCGAATCCAACCACCGCCTCTCCGTATGCGAGCTACCTGCAATATGGCCACATTGCCAATATTGATGACATCATCGCGGGCAAAAAACCTGTTACCGACCTGGGCGTAAAAGCGATCGATGCCAATACCTTTGAAGTGACGTTGAGCGAACCTGTTCCGTACTTCTATAAGCTGCTGGTTCACCCGTCCGTCTCCCCGGTACCAAAATCCGCCGTGGAAAAATTTGGTGAAAAATGGACGCAGCCTGTCAATATCGTGACCAACGGTGCCTATAAGCTGAAAGACTGGGTGGTCAACGAGCGTATGGTGCTTGAGCGTAACCCGCAATACTGGGACAACGCGAAAACCGTCATTAATCAGGTGACCTACCTGCCAATTTCGTCTGAAGTGACTGACGTTAACCGCTACCGCAGCGGTGAAATCGACATGACCTATAACAACATGCCGATTGAACTGTTCCAGAAACTGAAAAAAGAGATCCCTAAAGAAGTTCACGTCGATCCGTATCTGTGCACCTACTACTATGAAATCAACAACCAGAAAGCACCGTTCACCGACGTACGCGTTCGTACTGCGCTGAAGTTGGCTCTGGATCGCGATATCATCGTAAACAAAGTGAAAAACCAGGGCGATCTGCCGGCATACAGCTATACCCCTCCATACACCGATGGTGCAAAACTGACCGAGCCAGACTGGTTCAAACAGACTCAGGAACAGCGTAACGCAGAAGCGAAGAAACTGCTGGCCGAAGCGGGCTATACCGCAGATAAGCCGCTGACCTTCAGCCTGTTGTACAACACCTCCGATCTGCACAAAAAACTGGCTATCGCCGTCGCTTCGATCTGGAAGAAAAACCTGGGCGCGAACGTGAAGCTGGAGAACCAGGAGTGGAAAACCTTCCTCGACAGCCGTCATCAGGGCACCTTTGATGTGGCACGTGCTGGCTGGTGTGCGGACTATAACGAACCGACCTCCTTCCTGAATACCATGCTGAGCGACAGCTCGAACAACACCGCTCACTATAAGAGCCCGGCGTTCGACAAGCTGATTGGCGACACGCTGAAAACCACTGACGAAGCACAGCGTACAGAACTGTACTCTAAGGCCGAGCAGCAGCTGGATAAAGATTCCGCGATCGTTCCGGTTTACTACTACGTTAACGCCCGTCTGGTGAAACCGTGGGTAGGTGGATATACCGGTAAAGACCCGATGGATAATATCTACGTTAAAAACTTGTATATTATCAAGCATTAATGGCAATGAGTGGGGCGGGCGTGCTCGCCCCACGGTGTCTAACCAACGTCACATAATATAGGCACACGCCAGAAGGTACGGGCAATGTTGAAATTTATCCTACGTCGCTGTCTTGAAGCGATTCCAACGCTATTTATTCTCATCACGATTTCCTTCTTCATGATGCGCCTTGCGCCGGGAAGTCCATTTACCGGTGAGCGTACGCTACCGCCTGAAGTCATGGCGAATATTGAAGCGAAATACCACTTGAACGATCCTATCTCCACCCAGTACTTCAACTACCTGAAGCAGCTAGCGCACGGCGATTTTGGACCGTCATTTAAATATAAAGACTATTCCGTTAACGACCTGGTCGCGTCCAGCTTCCCGGTTTCGGCTAAGTTGGGTGCTGCGGCATTCATTCTGGCCATCGTTTTCGGGGTCACCGCAGGCGTCATTGCCGCGCTCAGACAAAATACCAAATGGGATTATGCCGTAATGGGGGTGGCAATGACCGGGGTAGTGATACCCAGCTTCGTTGTCGCGCCATTACTGGTGATGATATTTGCCATTACGCTGAAGTGGCTGCCTGGCGGCGGCTGGAACGGCGGGGCATTGAAGTTCATGATATTGCCGATGGTGGCATTATCTCTGGCGTACATCGCCAGCATCGCGCGTATCACCCGTGGTTCAATGATCGAAGTTCTGCACTCGAACTTCATTCGTACCGCGCGCGCTAAAGGACTGCCGATGCGTCGGATTATCTTCCGCCACGCGCTCAAACCGGCGCTGTTGCCCGTGCTCTCCTACATGGGACCGGCATTTGTCGGGATCATCACCGGCTCGATGGTTATCGAAACAATCTACGGCCTGCCTGGCATTGGTCAGCTGTTTGTAAACGGCGCGCTCAACCGCGATTATTCGCTGGTACTGAGCCTGACCATTCTCGTCGGTGCGCTGACCATTCTCTTTAATGCTATCGTCGATGTGCTGTATGCCGTCATCGACCCGAAAATCCGTTACTAACTGGAGCACGCCATGATGTTGAGTAAGAAAAACAGCGAGGCGCTGGAAAACTTCAGTGAAAAACTGGAAGTAGAAGGTCGTAGCCTCTGGCAGGACGCGCGCCGTCGCTTTATGCACAACCGTGCAGCGGTTGCCAGTCTGGTTGTTCTGGTGATCATCGCGCTGTTTGTGACCCTGGCGCCGATGCTGTCGCAATTTACCTATTTCGACACCGACTGGGGCATGATGTCCAGCGCGCCGGATATGGAATCAGGCCACTATTTTGGCACGGACTCCTCGGGACGCGACCTGCTGGTGCGTGTCGCTATCGGTGGCCGTATCTCGCTGATGGTCGGTATTGCTGCCGCGCTGGTCGCGGTGATCGTGGGTACGCTCTACGGCTCACTTTCCGGTTACCTCGGCGGCAAAATAGACTCGGTAATGATGCGTCTGCTGGAAATCCTGAACTCCTTCCCGTTTATGTTCTTCGTCATCCTGCTGGTGACCTTCTTCGGCCAGAATATCCTGCTGATCTTCGTGGCCATCGGGATGGTGTCCTGGCTGGATATGGCGCGTATTGTCCGCGGCCAGACGCTGAGCCTCAAACGCAAAGAGTTTATCGAAGCCGCGCAGGTGGGCGGTGTTTCTACCGGGAATATCGTGGTTCGCCATATCGTTCCTAACGTGCTGGGCGTGGTGGTGGTCTATGCCTCACTGCTGGTGCCAAGCATGATCCTGTTTGAATCTTTCCTGAGCTTCCTCGGTCTCGGCACACAAGAGCCTCTGAGCAGCTGGGGCGCGCTGCTGAGTGACGGTGCAAACTCAATGGAAGTGTCTCCGTGGCTGCTGTTATACCCGGCGGGTTTCCTGGTCGTCACCCTGTTTTGTTTTAACTTTATCGGCGATGGCCTGCGTGATGCCCTCGACCCGAAAGACCGTTAAGGAGCGCCGTCATGACAATTATTGAAACGGCCACTGCGCCACAGGCGCAACAGCAGAATAACCTTTTGCTGGATGTGAAAGACCTCCGCGTGACCTTTAAAACGCCGGACGGGGATGTTACCGCCGTCAACGATCTCAACTTCAACCTGCGCGCGGGTGAAACGCTGGGGATCGTGGGGGAATCCGGTTCCGGAAAATCACAGACTGCCTTTGCGCTGATGGGCCTGCTGGCTGCTAACGGCGTGATTGGCGGCTCCGCTAAATTCAACGGTCGTGAAATCCTCAACCTGCCGGAACACGAGCTGAACAAGCTGCGCGCTGAGCAGATCTCGATGATTTTCCAGGATCCCATGACCTCGCTGAATCCGTATATGCGCGTAGGCGAGCAGCTGATGGAAGTCCTGATGCTGCACAAAGGCCTGGGCAAAGCGGAAGCTTTTGAAGAGTCGGTCAAAATGCTGGATGCGGTGAAAATGCCGGAAGCGCGTAAGCGTATGCGCATGTTCCCTCACGAGTTTTCTGGCGGTATGCGTCAGCGCGTGATGATTGCGATGGCGCTGCTGTGCCGTCCAAAGCTGCTGATTGCCGATGAACCTACCACCGCGCTGGACGTTACCGTTCAGGCGCAAATCATGACCCTGTTGAACGAGCTGAAGCGCGAGTTCAACACGGCGATTATCATGATCACCCACGACCTGGGCGTTGTGGCGGGCATCTGCGACAAAGTGCTGGTGATGTACGCCGGTCGTACCATGGAATACGGCAAAGCGCGCGATGTCTTCTATCAGCCTGCGCACCCGTACTCCATTGGTCTGCTGAACGCGGTGCCGCGTCTTGATGCGGAAGGGGAATCCCTGCTCACCATTCCGGGCAACCCGCCAAACCTGCTGCGTCTGCCGAAAGGCTGTCCTTTCCAGCCGCGCTGCCCGCACGCAATGGAAATCTGCAACAGCGCTCCGCCGCTGGAAGAGTTTGCACCAGGCCGTCTGCGCGCCTGCTTTAAGCCGCAGGAGGAGCTGGTATGAACGCATTAGATGAAAAACGCAACGTGCTGCTCGAAATCGCCGATCTTAAAGTGCATTTCGACATCAAAGACGGAAAACAGTGGTTCTGGCAGCCGCCGAAGACCCTGAAAGCGGTGGACGGCGTCACGCTGCGCCTGTACGAAGGGGAAACCCTGGGCGTGGTGGGAGAGTCCGGCTGCGGTAAATCGACCTTTGCGCGAGCCATTATCGGTCTGGTCAAAGCCACCGACGGTAAAGTGGCCTGGCTGGGTAAAGATCTGCTGGGCATGAAGCCCGACGAGTGGCGCGAGGTGCGCAGCGATATCCAGATGATTTTCCAGGATCCGCTGGCATCATTAAACCCGCGTATGACCATCGGTGAGATTATTGCCGAGCCGCTGCGCACCTATCATCCGAAGATGTCTCGTCAGGAAGTGCGCGACCGCGTGAAGGCGATGATGATGAAAGTCGGCCTGTTGCCAAACCTCATCAACCGCTATCCGCATGAGTTCTCCGGCGGTCAGTGCCAGCGTATTGGTATTGCCCGTGCGCTGATCCTCGAACCGAAGCTGATTATCTGCGATGAGCCGGTTTCCGCACTGGATGTGTCCATTCAGGCGCAGGTGGTTAACCTGCTGCAGAAGCTGCAGCGCGAAATGGGGCTGTCGCTGATCTTCATCGCGCATGACCTGGCCGTGGTGAAACACATTTCTGACCGCGTGCTGGTGATGTATCTGGGGCATGCCGTGGAGCTGGGCACCTATGACGAGGTGTACCATAATCCATTGCACCCATACACCAGAGCGCTGATGTCCGCGGTGCCGATCCCCGATCCGGATCTGGAAAAGAATAAAACCATCCAGCTTCTGGAAGGGGAATTACCTTCGCCGATTAACCCGCCTTCAGGCTGCGTCTTCCGCACGCGCTGCCCGATGGCCGGGCCGGAATGTGCTAAAACGCGACCGGTTCTCGAAGGCAGCTTCCGACATGCGGTTTCCTGCCTGAAAGTAGACCCGTTATAATCGCAAGGGCTGACATGATGTCAGCCCTTATTTTTTGCGAGGTAACTGTGTCGCGTTTATTCACGTTAGCCCGTCGGCGGCTATATCATTTTTTATTCGATCCTGAAACGGTTTCCGGGAGGCGCTTTGAAGGTCTGTGCGGTTTATTTGCGCTCCTCAGCGTGGTTGTCATCTTTATTGAATCGGGTGCCGGGACGCAATACCACCTGACGTTTGACGAATGGCATATCTTTGTCTGGCTTGAGCTGGCGATTACCCTGGTTTTTACCGCTGAATATCTCCTGCGGGTAATAGCCTGGCCCAACCCGGCCAGATATGTTTTCAGCTTCTGGGGATTTATCGATTTAGCCACCATCCTGCCGCTCTATGTTATGTGGCTGTGGCCGGAGATTAGCCTGAGTTATGTCTTTGCCTGGCGAGCGATGCGCGTGATTCGGGTATTACGTATTCTGAAATTACTGCGTTTTATGCCGTCATTACGCGTGTTCTGGAGTGCGATCGTCAGCGCCCGCCATCAGCTTATTTTGTTCTACTCGTTTATTGCCATCGTCATGATTGTTTTTGGCGCGCTGATGTATTTAATAGAAGGGCCTAAATATGGCTTTACGACGCTCAATGCGTCCGTCTACTGGGCCATTGTGACCGTCACGACCGTGGGTTACGGTGATATTACGCCCCATACGCCACTGGGGCGCATCGTGGCGTCCGTGCTGATTTTGATTGGCTATTCGGTTATTGCCATCCCGACGGGACTTATTACCACACACATGAGCAGCGCGTTTCAGAGCCGCAAGCAGCAGCGCAAATGTCCTCATTGCCAGCAGGGCGAACATGAACACGACGCGCGGTTTTGTCACCGCTGCGGCAGTGAATTACCGGAGTAAATAAAAAAGGCTGCAATCGCAGCCTTTTTTATTATTCGCGCCAGAGAATATGGCACAGCTTGTGGTCTTTCTCCCGACAGAGCAGGACGCGGGCGAAAATATCGTTAATTTCGCCGCCGTCTTCATCGGCCAACCCAATCACCACTTCGGCAAAGAAGTCAGGATTCAGGTCGAAATCCACATGCTCAGCCCAGTCTTCTGAAGGGTCGAACAATTCAGCGCCGCCGCGCTCTTCGAACTGCAGATTAAAGAGGATCACGTCTGCGGGATCGAGGTTATCAACCGCCAGTTCGAGAAAAATGTCATAGGCCTGCTCGAGCGTTTCGTCTTCGGTCAGGCGATTGTTCAGATCCATTTCCATGATGACTACCTGTTTAACATCGTTGGGCACGTTTTACAGCAACGGACTAAAGAAGTAAAACAGTCGTTCGGCAATTCTCTGCCACATCGGACGTTTTACCCACAGTCTGGCATCCAGCAGCCGCGAGCGGGAGATATAATCATCCTGCACCGCCGCAAGGTCGCCGCCAAAGCCTGCATCATCAATGACCAGCGTAATTTCAAAGTTTAGCCACAGGCTGCGCATATCCAGGTTGACCGTTCCCACCAGGCTCAGCTCACCGTCGACAAGAACGCTCTTGGTGTGGAGCAATCCGCCTTCAAACTGGTAAATTTTCACCCCTGCGGCCAGCAGTTCGCTGAAGAATGCCCGGCTGGCCCAGCCCACCAGTAGGGAGTCATTTTTGCGTGGCAAAATGATGCTCACATCGACACCGCGCTGCGCGGCGGTACAGATCGCGTGCAGGAGGTCGTCGCTGGGGACAAAGTAGGGCGTCGTCATGATCAGATATTCACGCGCCGAGTAGGTTGCCGTCAGCAGCGCCTGATGGATTAAGTCTTCCGGGAAGCCCGGCCCGGAAGCAATGGTATGAATGGTGTGACCGCTGGCCTCTTCAAACGGCATAATATTGCCGTCCGGCGGTGGCGGTAGGATACGCTTGCCGGTTTCAATCTCCCAGTCGCAGGAATACACGATGCCCATCGAGGTGGCAATCGGCCCCTCCATTCGCGCCATCAAATCAACCCATTGACCTACGCCCGAGTCCTGTTTGAAGAAGCGCGGGTCAACCATATTCATGCTGCCGGTGTAGGCAATATAGTTATCGATCATGATCATTTTGCGATGCTGACGAAGATCCATCCGGCGCAGAAATACGCGCAGGAGATTCACCTTCAACGCCTCAACCACTTCGATCCCGGCATTACGCATCATGCCCGCCCAGGGGCTACGGAAAAATGCCACGCTACCCGCGGAGTCAAGCATCAGGCGGCAGTGAATGCCGCGTCGCGCCGCGGCCATCAGGGATTCCGCGACCTGGTCAGCCATCCCGCCGGGCTGCCAGATATAAAAAACCATCTCGATATTATGACGCGCCAGCTGAATATCGCGGATTAACGCCTGCATGACGTCGTCGGACGAGGTCAGCAGCTGCAGTTGATTGCCCTTAACGCCGCCAATCCCCTGACGGCGCTCGCACAGCTTAAACAGTGAGGAGGCGACACTGCTGTTCTCCTCGGCAAAAATATGTTTGCAGGCTTTAAGGTCGTTCAGCCACTTCGCGGTGGAGGGCCACATGGCGCGGGCCCGCTCGGCGCGGCGTTTACCCAGATGAAGCTCGCCGAAAGAGAGATAGGCAATAATTCCCACCAGCGGGAGGATATAAATGATCAGAAGCCAGGCCATGGCAGAGGGTACGGCTCTGCGCTTCATCAGGATGCGTAATGTCACACCCGCGATTAACAGCCAGTATCCCAAAATGACCAGCCAACTCACCACGGTGTAGAAGGTTGTCATAGGTAAAAAAATCCTTTTGAAAGCGTATTGTTATGAGTGTACGCATCAGGATTCATCTGGCAAATAAAAACGCCAGGTAAAAGCGCTGGTTTGCTGCCGGGTTGGGTTTATAATGGCGACTCTGTTAGTTAAAGAGTTGTAGACATGAAGCGCAGTAGAACAGAAGTAGGGCGCTGGCGCATGTTGCGACAGGTGAGTCGTCGCAAGGCTCGTTGGCTGGAAGCACAATCCCGCCGCAATATGCGTATTCACGCCATCAGAAAATGTGGATTGACCAGGCACCGCAATGCGTTGCTGTTCGCAGTCCAGGATATCTGAAACCATGAGGGCACCGTAACGGGTGCCCACTGATTTTATAGCGTCTGATTTTTTAGGAATAGCGTATTTGCAGCGATATTCCTGTTGTGTTTAGCAAAAGGAGGGAGAAGTGTTTGCGGAGTTTGGCGTACTGAATTTCTGGACGTATGTTGTCGGCGCATTTTTTATCGTGCTGGTGCCAGGGCCGAATACCCTGTTTGTGCTAAAAACCGGGATCGGTCACGGCGTTAAAAAAGGGTATCTTGCCGCCACGGGCGTATTTATCGGCGATGCGGTGCTGATGTTTCTGGCCTGGGCGGGCGTCGCGGCATTAATTCAGACCACGCCGGTACTGTTTAATATCGTGCGCTATCTCGGGGCCTTCTATCTGCTCTGGCTGGGCGGCAAAATGCTCTGGTCAGTGGTGAACCGCCAGAAAAATGCGCATGAGAGCGGCCCTGAACCGGCCAGTATGATCATGAAACGTTCGCTGGTGTTAAGCCTGACCAATCCCAAAGCGATTCTGTTCTACGTATCGTTCTTCGTTCAGTTCATTGACGTGAAGGCACAGAGCACCGGCACTTCTTTCCTGATCCTCGCGACGACGCTGGAGTTAATAAGCTTTATGTACATGAGCTTCCTGATCTTCTCCGGCGCGTTTGTGACGCGTTATCTGAAAACGAAAAAGAAACTGGCAAAGCTGGGGAACGGGCTGATAGGGCTGCTGTTTGTCGGGTTTGCGGCGAGGTTAGCCTCGCTGCATTGATGGTTTGAAAGGCTCCTGAGGGAGCCTTTTTATTATGTTTGACAACACCTCAACTGTTAGTTGTATAGTGCAACTAACCGATGAGGGCAGAACATGCACAGCGAAACTCCACTAGTCAGTGTTATTCGACGTTCCTCGCGCCTGATGGTGCGAGAGTTAGGATTTATGGGGTCTACCCTGGCCTCAACGAATTACTCGCCTTCGGCCGTCCATACTCTGGTCGAAATTGCTCTACGCAAAGAAATGACGGCGAGCCAGCTGGTGCAGCTGCTGGGCCTGGATAAATCCAGCGTCAGTCGGATGCTGGCTCGTCTGATTGCCGCGGGGGAGCTCGAGGAGGTTATTTCAGCTGAAGATGCGAGAGCGAAGAGTCTCAGGCTGACCGCGAAAGGTCATGAGACGGTCAGTAAAATTAATACCTTTAGCAACGAGCGCGTGGTCTCAGCAATAAAGAGTCTTGCTCCTGCCCAGCAGCAGACCATTTCTGAAGGACTCTCCCTTTATGCCAACGCGCTTCTGGCGTGCCGTGAAAAGGGCAACGACACGCACCCTGACGAGCTTACGATAGTGCAGGGGTATATCCCCGGCATGATTGGCCGTATTGCGGAAATGCACGGGAGTTATTACGTTCGTGAACATCATTTTGGCCGCTTTTTTGAGGCCAAAGTGGCTACAGGGGTTGCAGAATTTAGTGACCGCCTGGATAAGCCATGCAATCAGATCTGGCTGGCGGTGATGGACGGCAGAATAGTGGGATCTGTGGCGATAGACGGCGAGGATTTAGCGCCGGGTGAAGCCCATCTTCGCTGGTTTATTCTTGATGATGGCTGTCGGGGACACGGCGTGGGGAAAAAATTGCTGACCAAAGCGATGCGTTTTTGCGACAGCGTGGGTTTTTCTGCCGTGCATCTCTGGACATTCAATAAATTGACTGCGGCACGACGTTTATACGAATCGTTTGGATTTACGCTCGCCAAAGAGTGGAAGGGCGATCAGTGGGGAACCCTTATAACGGAGCAACAGTTTACCCGGCGCAGAGACGCGTAACCTCTACTATGAAAAAGGCTCCTTTCGGAGCCGCTTTGGTATCAGAACACTTTCTTATACGGTCTGACCGTTACTTTCGCATACACACCTGCGGCAACATACGGATCTGCGTCAGCCCATGCCTGAGCGCTTTCCTGAGATTCAAACTCAGCAATCACGGTGGAACCAGCAAAACCGGCAGCACCCGGATCGTTGCTGTCTACTGCGGGCATGGGGCCAGCGGTCAGTAAACGGCCCTCATCCTGGAGCAGCTGCAAACGTGCCAGATGCGCAGGGCGCACGGACTGGCGTTTTTCGAGCGAATCAGCAACATCTTCAGAGTAAATCACGTATAACACGGCGAAGCTCCTTAACCGGTAAAAGTGTCAGTTACGTTATGTGAAAGGGTAAACGACTGCAATGTAAAATAAAAACAATGTTAATACCCTGATCTGAATGCGCCTTTTTTGGCCTCTCATGCGCTAAAGTTGCGTCAGAACAAAGTGTCTTATTGAATATGATTGCTATTTGCATTTAAAATCAGTGTTCGGTTTTTTAACGTTGATGAATATGACTTCGATGACCCTTGATTTACCTCGCCGCTTTCCCTGGCCGACGCTGCTTTCTGTCGTGATTCACGGTGCCGTTGTGGCGGGTTTGCTGTATACCTCGGTTCATCAGGTTATTGAAATGCCCGCGCCCGCGCAGCCGATTTCGGTGACGATGGTATCGCCAGCGGATCTCGAGCCGCCGCAGGTTGCCCCTCCGCCGCCGCAGCCGGTGGCAGAGCCTGAGCCAGAACCCGAGCCCGTTCCGGAGCCACCGAAGGAAGCCCCGGTAGTGATCCACAAACCTGAACCGAAGCCAAAACCTAAGCCGAAGCCAAAGCCGGTGAAGAAGGTCGAGGAGCGTCCGAAACGCGAGGAACGTCCGGTTGAACCGCGCGCGACCCAGACGGTGGAGAATGCGGCGCCTTCGCGTCCGGTGATGAATAACACCGCAGCCGCGCCTAAGCCGACAGTCAGTGCCCCTGCGGGTCCGCGCGCGCTGAGTCGCAACCAGCCTCAGTATCCGGCGCGAGCGCAGGCCTTGCGTATTGAAGGCCGCGTACGGGTTAAATTTGACGTTACTGCCGATGGCCGCGTGGATAACGTGGAAATATTGTCCGCTCAGCCTTCTAATATGTTTGAGCGCGAAGTGAAATCGGCGATGCGCAGATGGCGCTATGAGGCCGGGAAACCGGGCAACGGACTGATTGTGAATATAGTTTTCCGCCTGAATGGCGGGGCGCAAATGGAATAAAAAAAGCCTCCTGATGGAGGCTTTTTTTTTGCCTGTCAATCAGGCCTGCGGAAGTTGACGAGGTTTGCCCTCGCTGTCCACTGCAACATAAATAAACAGCGCTTCGGTGGCCTTATAACGCTGCCCAATAGGTTCAGAAGAGACTTTCTTAACCCATACTTCGATGTTGATTGAAATAGAGGTGTTGCCGCGTTTGACGCAGCGCGCGTAGCAGCAAACCACATCTCCCACCGCAACCGGGCGCAGGAAGGTCATGCCGTCCACTCGCACAGTCACCACGCGCCCGTGGGCAATCTCTTTTGCCAGAATTGCGCCGCCCATATCCATCTGCGACATCAGCCAGCCGCCAAAAATATCGCCATTGGCATTGGTGTCAGCGGGCATTGCCAGTGTGCGTAAAACCAGTTCGCCCTGCGGGGCGTTAGTTGTTGTCATTGTTTTAACTCGTAACGGAAGACTTCAGGCGGGATGCTACTATGATTTTACAGTGGAGAGAATAGACCAGAACGCCTGTCGTTGACGTTCTGGTCAGTCATTAATCAGTGCTTGTCGTCTTGCGGCATGTGGCGATAGATGTATACGCCGCTTAACAGCGTGAAGATAAGGGTCAGCGCAGTCAGGCCAAAGACCTTGAAGTTGACCCATATATTCTGCGGCAGCCAGAAGGCGATATAGATATTGGCAAGACCACAGAGAATAAAGAAGACCGCCCAGGCGATATTCAAACGGGACCAGACTTCCTGAGGCAGCGTCAGCTCTTTGCCCAGCATGCGCTGGATCAGCGGTTTTTTCATCACCCACTGGCTGATTAACAGTGCACCAGCGAACAGCGCATAAATGACGGTCACTTTCCACTTAATAAATTCATCATTGTGGAAGAACAGCGTAAGCCCGCCGAACACGGCGACCAGGACGAACGTTATCAGCGCCATCTTTTCGACTTTACGATAGCGAACCCAGCTGTAGATCAGAACAACAGCCGTTGCAACGATCAGCGCAGTGGTCGCGGCATAAATGTCATACAGCTTATAAAAAGCAAAAAAGACCACGAGCGGTAAAAAATCAAGAAACTGCTTCATTCTGTGATTCCATCTTCTGAACGGGGCGGGTGGCAGCGATGCCGCCCGCCTCAGGATTACTGACGAATTAACATATACAGGCGGAACAGATAGACCAGCAGTACCGCTGAAATCAGATTGCTCAGCGTATTCGCCACTACCGCGCCAACGTTCGGCGTTAATACCGCAAAATTCGGTGCAAACAACAGCAGGAGCGTTTTGGCGAGCAGCCAGCCGATCACGGCGGGAGCCACCAGACGCATATTCGCCCATGCCAGTCTGATGCTGCTGCGCATCGCGGTAAAAATTCCCATCTTATCCTGCACCACCATCACAGGCGCAAATGAGAGCACGATAGCCAGTAATACGCCCGGCACCACGACCAGCATAATCCCCATTTGCACCAGCATGGTGGTTAAAAAGATCAGGATAAACAGCTTAGGTAAGACTGGCGCACTCGCACCAATCGCCCGTAAGGCGCTGACCCGGTGACCCGCCGAGACCAGCTGAATCATCAGCAAAACGCCGCCCGCCAGAACCGCATTACCAATCAGGCCTGAGAAAGTTGACGCGGCAGACGCCCGCAGCAGAATTTGCTGCTGTTCCGGCGTCATGTTTTGCACCAGTTCAAACAGCCCCACGCTTCCGGCAAGATGGTCGCCCTGGCTCAGGCTGGCAATCTGTTCTTCACTCGGTGAGAAGGCATGGCCCAGCACCACCGTGATAAAGGCACATAGCAACGCGATCAGTAAAAAGGTTATGAACTGATTGCGGAAAAAGTTTCCCGTGTCACGGTAGACAGACTTCGCCGTGATAGACATGCACTCTCCTTGAGTATTGCAGGTGTTAATTAGCCGGCAATTGTACACCGGATGCACCTGCTGTGGCAGCATCAAGGCTTGTATGGAAAAGCATATCTTTGTAAAGCGGCGGTAATCCAACGCGCGCCCGGGCGCGATTGCAGGCTTCGTTGACCTGGCCATCTTCCCCCGACATGGCAAATTCCCGGCACGGGCTGGGCCGATCCTCATAGATGGAACACCGGGTAGAGACCCCGGGCTCGCCCTGTAGCGCCACGCAGCGGGCCTGCTTTTGGTTTGTGCCGCTCATGCAGCGCAGAAAGGGCGTTAGCGGCTCTGTGAGATGAACCGGAACGGTACCGCCGCCATCGCTGGCTTCGGCCCAGTAGAAAGAGACTCGAAAATACGCACAACAGGCTCCGCACGTCATGCACGGGTTGATATCACTCATGGCACACCTGCTAAAGAAGAACGCATCAAATCAACTTGTGAGAGCGATAAATTATCCAGCCGCCAGAGGAAGAGCAAGAGGGGGAAAAGGGAAAATTTTGTAACCGTGAAATGCCAAAAATTGACATGGAAACAACTTATCGCTTTTGGATGCGTAACAAAAAATTAATCCAGATCAATGAATGTTAAGTTACTGGTTTTAATGTGATCTGTAGCAGATCACTTATTACTCATTTGTAAGTATATTCTCATCCGCGATTAAAACCACAACGATGGAGCGGATATGAAAAAATTAGCGGTGGCAGCCCTTGTATTAAGCAGTCTCTCTGGCGGCGCGTATGCGCATGAAGCAGGCGAATTCTTTATTCGTGCCGGTTCGGCTACGGTTCGCCCGACTGAAGGATCGGATAACGTGCTGGGTATGGGCGGTTTTAACGTCAGTAATAACACCCAGTTAGGGTTAACGTTCACCTATATGGCGACGGAAAACGTTGGTGTTGAGCTTCTGGCTGCAACGCCGTTCCGTCATCGCGTAGGTCTGGGCGCAACCGGTGATATCGCTACGGTTCACCATTTACCGCCAACGCTGATGGCGCAATGGTACTTTGGTGATGCCAGCAGCAAGGTGCGTCCTTATATTGGCGCCGGTGTGAACTACACCACTTTCTTCGACGAGAAGTTTAACGATACCGGTAAAGAGGCCGGTCTGACTGACCTCAGCCTGAAAGATTCATGGGGTATGGCGGGGCAGGTCGGTCTGGACTATCTGATTAACCGCGACTGGCTGATTAACGCCTCGGTCTGGTACATGGATATTGATACGGACGTACGCTTCAAAGCGGGCGGTCAGCAGCAAAGTATCAATACTCGCCTGGATCCGTGGGTGTTTATGTTCTCTGCGGGTTATCGTTTCTAATCCCCCGTCAAACTGGCCACAGGGTGGCCAGTTTGCTTTGCTCACTTCAAAACGACGGATAAACCGGCCGCTCATCAAGCTTTACGCAGTGCCTCAGGATATTTTCTCCATCATATAAATAGCTGAAAGCGTCGCTGGACAGGGAATGAAAGAGAATATCGCCGTTGGCAAACGGGATGATTTCGGTATCACCTGCACGTTTATGTCCCGCGCCGGTTTCAAAATGGCCGTGCCATCGTTCCTGGGTATGGTCATAAACGTGCAGAATGACCTCGACAAGTCCTCTTTGCGGACAATTAAGGCGCAGGAAGGTAGAAGAGAAATTCAGGGACAGCGCATGGAAGGGAATCAATAAGGCGAAAACCAGTAAAGCTCGTAAATACATCAAACCGCGAAAACCTCCTTCAAAAGGGAAGTGAGATTTTACTTAAGTCAAAAAACGCGTTTTTGCCGTGGATCAAGATGTCTTATAATTCAATACGATAAAGGCCCCACGCGAGGCCCTTAGCGATCATTTTTGAATCAAATAGCGAATGGTCGGGCCATCCTGCTGGATATCCAGCACCGTGTAGCCGTGGTTTTTCGCATCCAGCGGAATGTTGTTGATGGACTGCGGACAGTCGCTGACCACTTCCAGAATTTCCCCTTTTTTGAGCTGCGGTAGGGCTTCAAGCGTGGCAACAGCCGGATAAGGGCAGGGTTCACCGACCATATCCAGACGGTAATCGGGCACGATCTCTTTCATGCAGCATTCTCCTGGGTTTCTGTTTTAACACTCGCGCGACGGAAGAAGCGTTTCTCCTGCGCGACAACCAGTAAAAAAGCGACCAGCAGCAGGGCGTAGGTGACCAGCAGGCCGCCGAGAGGGCCGAAGATGTTCAGCAGGTTGACCTTGTCCCAACTCGTGGCAAGCGCCGGGGACAGTTCGTCCCAGAAGTAAGCCAGGATCGTCGAGCCGATAACATTTCCCAGGCCCACCCACCAGTAATGCACCTGACCTTCAACGGCGCGGTACATCCAGCCGGTTTCACACCCGCCAGCCAGCACGATCCCGAAGCCGAACAGCAGGCCGCCAATGACCGCGTTAGGACCGGCCCACATGATTTTCGGTTCGACGCCGAGCTGAACATAGCTGAAGATACCGATGGCGCTGACCGCCATCCCGGCGATAATCGCCTTTGCCATCATCGTACGGCCGGTGATCCACATATCGCGAAACGCGGAGGTAAAGCAGATCTGCGCGCGTTCAATGAGCAGACCAAAACCCACGCCGAACAGCATCGCCAGGCCGAGTTTGGGCTGATTCATCGCAGTGCAAAGCGCCCAGGCGACCATAGCAAAAAAGATCAGCATACCGAGGCGGAAACGGCGACGCGCCTGGTCTGGCTTCTGGGTTAACGGAGACGCTGCGCTGACTTTTGTCATTTTCACCGGAATGCGGAACAGCGGTAGCAGGGTGAATTTTGCACCGAAGTAAGAGCCGATGGCCGTGGCGACAGCAAAGAACCAGGCGTGAAGCGAAAACTGAGGAATCCCCGTAAAGAAAGCGGCCAGGTTACAGCCCATCGCCAGGCGGGCGCCAAACCCGGCAATGATACCGCCGACTACCGCCTGCATTATACGAATGCGGCTTTTAGGCATCCGCAACTTAACGTTGTTTGCCCACAGCGCCGCCGCGAAACAGCCGCCGAACATGCCGATGATCATCATCCCGTCGATGCGGGTAAGCGGCGTGCCGTCCAGATGAATGAGTTTAAAGTAACCCCACTCTTCGGTATGCACGCCAGCGAGCTGTAGCAATTGACCACCCCAGCGGGTGAACTCGCCGGTCACGGCCCAGAAGGTGCCGGTGATGCCGAAATAGTAGGTAGAGAGAATGCCTGCCGCGATAACGGCCGGAACAGGTGACCAGAACTTAACCAGGTAAGTCTGTTTGAAGGCGTGCCATGACATGAATAAGCCTCTGAACTCAGAAGGTGTAAGTGAATTTAACGGACTGGAATATATATCTTTTTCGTTTGCCTCAAAACCTCTCCAAACCTTTTCTCCAAAATACCGCCTCTTTTTATGACCTCAGTCATTAAACCGTGCTGAGTTTGGATTCTCGGCACGGCTGCGGAATTCAGAGAAGCAAGAGCCGTTGATATACCTGATGTTCTGAGAGAGACTCTGGCTGGAGTGCGGGTGGATCCTGAATCGGCGTTAACACCAAAAACGCACTCTTATTCAGCTAACCACCTGGCAGATATAAAAACTGCACCTTAAAACGACAGGGCTGAGATAATTCCCGTGATATGAGTCAAATATATACAAAAGGGTTTGCTTGAAAGCTGAGTTTTAACAGTACCGCTGCTCAAAAACGACTTTTATATGTATCTTTTTTTCAGAATATCCTCATGCTAATTACCTTTGCTAAATTAGAATATTCCCATATGGACTGTTAGTCTTTGATTTTGTTACTTCCGGATATTAAACGATATCAGCCATAGAGGCTGGCATTTCTAAAAGTTTTTGTGAATGGACGCCTCCGTTCGTATTATGAACGTAGAAGGCCTGGTTAGGAGAGAGTGATATGGAAGATGTTGTTTATGTTATCGATGATGATGATGCATATAGGCTGTTTGTGGTTAAATTGTTAATGGCGAAAGGTTATCAGGCTTTTGACTTCAAAGATGCCGAAGAATTTCTCTCCTGCTCCATTGTCGATCGTCCTTCATGCTTAATACTTGAAATTAACACCTCAGACACTAACGGTTTCGATGTGATAGATGCCCTGAAGGAACGTGGCTGTACAATACCGATAATTATCCTGACCATGGCCGGCTCAATCCCACTCTGCGTACGAGCGATGAAAGCAGGTGTTAGGGATTTTTTGACGAAGCCAGTCGAACCAGAAGAATTGATCGATGTCGTGAAAGATGTGCTAAACGAAGCGAGCCACAATTTTTTAGAGCAACAAAGATTATTCGAGCTTTGCAAAAGCTACCATGCCCTGACACGACGCGAAAAGCAGATCTTTGAGTTAGCGATTAACGGCCTACAAAACAAACAAATTGCGTCTGAACTTGGCATATCAGAAATTACCGTGAAGGTCCACCGACGCAGAGTGATGGATAAAATGCAGGTGCGTACTTTAGCTGATTTGGTCCATGCTGCCGGTACGTTACAAATAGGAAAGTCACATTGTCCGCCCCGGAAAAACTATTAATACACCCAAAGCGAAGGCGCGTCATTGCTGCCTGGTCTTTCGGTCTTAAATAGCGGTTCGCGAGAAAGCTACATGACGAGCGATCGCCAGGAAGGATAACCGTCTGGCAGGAAGCCAGACGGTGGAAGGGTTATGCTTTACGCGTCGCCGCTTTCATTGCGGTCACAAACGCTTTCAGCTCGGCCAGCATCTGCTCTGGCTTGTCCACGTTCTTTTCGATGATCTTCACAATCGCGGAGCCGGAGATGGCACCAGCCGCCTTCGCGTCAATCGCTGCAGTGACCTGATCCGGGGAGGAAATCCCGAACCCCTGCAGCGGAGGCGCGGCATGGTACTCGGCCAGCTTCTCCACCAGATGATGTAGAGGCAACGCCGCTTTATTCTCGGCACCGGTCACGCCCGCGCGGGAGAGCAGGTAGGTATACCCGCGTCCGTAAGAGGCAATCTGGCGCAGCAGTTCGTCATCGGCGTTCGGCGGGCAGATGAAAATCGGGGCGACGTTATGGCGCATGGCCGCCTGACGGAATGGCGCAGACTCCTCAACCGGCACGTCTGCCACCAGAACGGAGTCGACGCCCACGCGCGCGCACTCGGCATAGAACTCATCAATACCGCGGTTAAAGACCAGGTTGGCGTACATCAGCAGGCCGATCGGAATGGTCGGGTGCTTCTGGCGAATCGCCGCCAGCATCTCGAAGCACTGGGTTGGCGTCACGCCGGAGGCGAATGCGCGCAGCGTTGCGTTCTGGATGGTCGGGCCATCCGCCAGCGGATCGGAGAACGGAATACCCAGCTCCAGCGCGTCGGCGCCGGCTTCAATCAGGGTGTCGATAATCTTCAGCGACTGTTCCGGGCCCGGATCGCCCAGGGTGACGAAGGGAACGAACGCGCCTTCCTGGCGGGATTTCAGCTCTGCAAATACGTTATCGTAGCGTTCCATCAGATTTCCCCTCGTGCTTTCAGAATATCGTGAACGGTGAAGATATCTTTGTCACCGCGGCCGGAAAGGTTCACCACCAGCAGCTGTTCTTTTTCCGGATTTTCTTTCATCATTTTCAGCGCGTGCGCCAGCGCGTGCGAAGACTCCAGCGCCGGGATGATCCCTTCGCTGCGGCACAGCGTTTTAAAGGCTTCCAGCGCTTCGTCATCGGTAATGGAGACATAGTCCGCGCGGCCGGTGCTGTTCAGATACGCATGCTGCGGCCCGACGGACGGGAAGTCGAGGCCGGCAGAAATAGAGTAAGACTCCTCAATCTGACCCTCATCGGTTTGCATCATCGGGGATTTCATCCCGAAGTAGATCCCCACGCGGCCATGCTTCAGCGGCGCGCCGTGTTCACCCGATTCAATGCCGTGACCGGCAGGCTCTACGCCAATCAGGCCCACGCTGGTGTCGTCGATAAAGTCTGCAAACATGCCGATGGCGTTGGAGCCGCCGCCGACGCAGGCGATCACCGCATCCGGCAGGCGACCCTCTTTTTCGAGGATCTGCGCTTTGGTCTCTTCACCGATCATGCGCTGGAATTCGCGCACGATAGTCGGGAACGGGTGCGGGCCCGCCGCGGTACCAAGCATATAGTGTGCGGTTTCATAGCTGCCAGACCAGTCGCGCAGCGCTTCGTTACAGGCATCCTTCAGCGTCGCGGAGCCGCTGTGCACCGGGATCACTTCTGCTCCCATCAGACGCATACGGAAGACGTTCGGAGACTGACGCTCAACGTCTTTCGCTCCCATATAGATGCGGCATTTCAGACCGAGCAGGGCGCTGGCAAGCGCAGAGGCCACGCCGTGCTGACCCGCACCGGTTTCGGCGATGATTTCGGTTTTGCCCATACGCTTCGCGAGCAGCGCCTGGCCCAGCACCTGGTTAGTTTTATGCGCGCCGCCGTGCAGCAGGTCTTCACGCTTCAGATACAGCGTGGTTTTGGTGCCTTCCGTCAGGTTGCGGCATTTGGTCAGCGCGGTCGGACGACCGGCGTAATTTTTCAGCAGGTCGGTAAATTCAGCCTGAAAAGCCGGGTCTTTCTGCGCGCTGACAAACGCTTCTTCCAGCTGGCGCAGCGCGGGCATCAGGATTTGCGGGACGTACATCCCGCCGAACTCACCAAAATACGGGTTAAGTAATGTCGTCATCTTCTCTTCCTTAATATGCACGCAGAGTTTTAAAAACCGAGGCCAGCTTGCTGGCATCTTTAATACCCGGTTGGGACTCTACGCCTGAATTGAAATCGAGGCCTGCGCAGCCCGTTTTGGCGGCTTCTACGCAGTTATCCGGGCCTAATCCACCCGCCAGCAGGACGTTGTCCAGCTTTGCGCCGTTCAGCAGCGACCAGTCAAAACGCTGGCCGGTACCGCCCTGGCCGTTATCGAGGACGTATCTGTCCACATGGTTCAGGTTACGCGAGGGCAACGTATCGCCAACGCTTTGCGCTTTCCAGATCTGCACCTGTGGTGCCAGCGCGGCGCGCAGGGCATCGATGTAGCTCTGGTCTTCATCGCCGTGGAGCTGCACCGCGTTCAGGGATAACGCGTCGGCTTTGGCCGCAACGTCTGCAATATCTGCGTTGCGGAAAACGCCCACGTAGCTGAGCGGAGCCGCTGCGATGACCTTACGCGCCTGCTCTTCGCTGACCGCGCGTGGGGAGGAATCCACAAAGATCAGCCCGCCGTAAATCGCCCCGGCTTCATACGCGGCCTGAGCATCCTGTTCGCGGGTTAGGCCGCAGACTTTGTTTTCACCCAGCAGCACGCGACGCACGGCCGCATTGAGATCGTCATGCTCCATCATGGCGGAGCCAATCAGGAAACCGTTGGCGAAGTGGCTCAGCTCGCGCACCTGGGCGTAGCTGTTAATGCCGGATTCGCTGATCACCGTAACGCCAGACCCCAGACGCGGCGCCAGCTGACGCGTACGGTTAAGGTCAATGGACAGGTCGCGCAGATCGCGGTTGTTAATGCCGACCACTTTGGCTTCCAGCGCAATCGCGCGCTCCAGCTCCTCTTCGTTGCTCACTTCGGTCAGCACGCCCATATTCAGGCTGTGCGCCACGGCGGAAAGCTGGCGATACTGCTCGTCGTCGAGCACCGAGAGCATCAGCAGGCAGGCGTCGGCCTGGTAAAAACGCGCCAGCCAGATCTGATACGGGTCGATAATAAAGTCTTTGCACAGGATCGGCTGCGGCGCGATGCCGCTGACGATGGGCAGAAAATCGAAGCTGCCCTGAAAATATTTCTCATCCGTCAGCACGGAGATGGCTGAAGCATGATGCTTATAAATGCCGGCAATACGCGCCGGGTCGAAATCGTCACGAATAACGCCTTTGGACGGGGACGCTTTTTTGCACTCAAGAATAAACGCGGTGCGCGTACCCCGCAGGGCGTCATAGAAACGACGGCTGCTCGGGACGACGTCATTCTGGAAACTGGCAAGCGGCTGCTGTTGCTTGCGGGCTTCCACCCAGATGGCCTTATCGGCAACGATTTTCGCTAAAACGGTCTGCATTCTTTACCCTCTTGCCGCAAGTGCGGTAACGCGATCGTAAGCTGCACCGGAGCGCAGTACATCCAGAACTTTTTGAACGTTGGCCTTCAGGTCTTCCTCACCGTGCAAACGCATCAGCATGGCGACGTTGGCAGCAACGGCGGCCTCATGGGCGACCTCTCCTTTACCTTGTAATAAGCGCGTCAGAATGTCACGGTTTTCTTCCGGCGTACCGCCTGCCAGTGCTTCCTGGTGATACGGGGCAAGGCCGAAGTCGGCAGCGTCCAGCTGATAGCTGAGGATTTCGCCGTGGCGCAGTTCGGCCACCAGCGTTGGCGCATGAAGAGAAACCTCATCCATACCGCCGCTGTGCACCACGGCGGCACGTTGATAACCCAGCACGCGCAGCGTCTCGGCAATCGGCAGAACCAGTTCCGGGCTGTAAACGCCAATCAGCGCCAGCGGCGGATGAGCCGGGTTGATCAGCGGGCCGAGCACGTTAAACAGCGTGCGGGTTTTAAGCTGCTGACGAACCGGCATCGCGTGGCGGAAACCGGTGTGATACTTCGGCGCAAACAGGAAGCAGACGCCCAGGTCATCCAGCGCTTCGCGGGAACGCTCGGCGTTCATATCGAGGTTAATACCGAATGCGGCGAGCAGATCGGAAGAACCTGACCGGCTGGAAACGCTGCGGTTACCGTGCTTTGCGACCTTCAAACCGCACGCCGCCGCCACGAAGGCGCTGGCGGTGGAGATATTGATGCTGTTACTGCCGTCACCGCCGGTACCGACGATATCCGCAAACTGATAGTCCGGGCGCGGGAACGGGGCGGCATTTTCCAGCAGGGCCGTAGCGGCACCGGCAATCTCCTGCGGGCTTTCGCCGCGCACCTTCATGCTCACCAGCGCGGCTGCCAGCTGTTCTGGCTTGAGCTCACCGCGAACCACGGCGGAGAAGAGCTGATGGCTCTCCTGCTGGCTCAGGGTCTGCGCCTGGTACAGTTTTTCCAGAATCGGCTGCAGGGTGTTGGTCTGCTCCAGCTTCTGTAACGCCCAGTCGAGAGTCTGCTCCAGCAGGCGGGCGCCGTGGGAGGTCAGGATTGATTCCGGGTGGAACTGCAGGCCGCAGACGCGGTCCGCATCGTGGCGTACCGCCATCACCATGCCTTCAAACGAGGCGTTGATCGTCAGCCCGGCGGGAATATTGCTGCCAACCAGCGAGTGATAGCGCGCGACCGGGAGCGGGTTCGGTAGCCCGGCAAACATCGCCTGACCGTCATGTTCAATGCTGGACGCTTTACCGTGCAGGATCTCACCCGCCTGGCCAACGTAGCCGCCATAGGCTTCAACAATCGCCTGATGGCCGAGGCAGATGCCGACGATCGGCAGTTTGCCGCGCATACGGGTCAGCAGCTCCGGCATACAGCCGGCTTCGCTCGGCGCGCCTGGCCCCGGGGAGAGCATCAGCACCGGGTTTTGCATGGTGGCCAGACGGTCAATCAGGGTCTGCGCCGGAACGTGGTTGCGGTAGATAACGACGTTGTGGCCATTCGCACGCAGCTGATCTGCCAGGTTATAGGTGAAGGAGTCAATATTATCGAGCAGCAGAATGTCAGCCATCAGAAAATCTCCTGTGCATGGTGTGCGGTAGCAATGGCGCGAAGGACCGCACGGGCTTTACTGCGCGTTTCGTCAGCTTCAGACTGCGGAACAGAATCAAGAACAATCCCGGCACCCGCCTGAACGGTGGCGATACCGTCTTCAACGTAGGCGGAGCGGATTACGATGCAGGTGTCGAGGTCACCGTGGGCGGTGAAGTAGCCCACCGCGCCGCCGTAGCTGCCGCGACGGCGTCCTTCGGCGGCAGCAATCAGCTGCATGGCGCGTACTTTCGGCGCGCCGCTGAGGGTGCCCATGTTCATGCAGGCGCGGTAGGCGTGCAGCACGTCGAGATCGTGGCGCAGCTCGCCGACCACGCGGGAGACCAGGTGCATCACGAACGAATAGCGGTCGACTTTGGTCAGGTCCGCCACGTAGCGGCTGCCGGGAGTACAAATGCGTGCCAGATCGTTACGCGCCAGGTCAACCAGCATCAGGTGCTCGGAGAGTTCTTTGTGGTCGGTGCGCATCTCCAGTTCGATGCGGCTGTCCAGATCCCGGTCCAGCGAGCCATCGGCGCGACGCCCGCGTGGACGGGTACCGGCAATCGGGTAGATCTCAATCTGACGGCTGGTGGCGTCGTATTTCAGCGAGCTTTCCGGCGAGGCGCCGAACAGCGTGAATTCGTTGTCCTGCATGAAGAACATGTACGGGCTTGGGTTACTCTTTTTCAGCACGTCGTAGGCTGCGAGCGGCGACGGGCAGGGCAGCGAGAAGCGACGGGACGGCACGACCTGGAAAATTTCCCCGGCGCGAATCGCTTTTTGCATCTGGCGAACCACGGCGCCGTACTGATCGTCAGTCTGGTTAACGTCGCAGGTCATTTTCTCCACGCGCTGCACCGGCAGCGCGGGTGGTGCTTCCGTCATCTGCTGCTGCAGCTGAGCGATGCGGTACTCGAGACGGTTTTTCTCAGCGGCAGACGGCGTGAACAGGCTTGCCTGGATGCGGGTGTATTGCTTCTGGTGGTCGATCACCAGCAGCGTTTCAGCCAGATAGAAGCAATAATCCGGGCAGCGATTGCCCTGCTCGGTTTCCGGCAAATCTTCAAAACCGGCAACCAGGTCGTAAGCAAACAGCCCGCCGAAGAACATCGCCTCACGCTCGTCTTCCGGCACGGTGACCAGATTCTGCAGCAGGCGGAAGGCATCGAAAACGGACAGGGAGCAGAGGCGCGCGTCTTCGTCCAGCAGCTGGCTCACCGGCGGGAAATGCAGAATGCGCATTTCTGGATGACGTTCATTTTCAATGCCCGACGGCAGGGCGGCATCCAGCAGCGGCAGCAGCGATGCGCCATTGTCTGATAATGCCTTGATGGTGACAGTGTCACCTAAAGCGGTAATGCGCAGCGCGCTGTCGACCAGCAGCAGGCTCTTGAGATCGTCCTTGCTGTCGATATCCGCAGACTCCAGCAGCAGCGTTGCCGGACGAGCCCCGCACACCTGATGAAACAGCGCGGTCGGGTTGTGGCGATAGGCCGCCTCGCAGGTCAGCAGTTCGAGATGAGGTTTGGCTGTTTGCATGTTGTTGTTCTCATATTTTGTTCAAAAAAAAGCCCGCTGGGTAGCGGGCGGGTATCTGTTTGCATTTCGCAGACGCGTGACACTGCCCGAAGATCAGGAAGTGCGCCACCAGCCGTGAAGAGCGAAATGTGCTGTCATTTTCAGATACCTTTCTCGTGTGAACTTGCGTACTAGTTAACTAGTTCGATGGCAAGTTGTCAACCCTTGATTTCAGAATTTCGCGTTAAGTCGGTATCATGGTGTTTTCGGATGTCTCCAACCTGTTATGGGAAGTGCTTTGAGCGATACCACCTACGCCATTATTTATGATTTACACAGCCATACTCAGGCCTCTGACGGCCTGCTGACACCCGAAGCCCTGGTTCATCGCGCCGTTGAAATGCGCGTCGGCACGCTGGCGATAACCGATCACGATACCACTGATGCCATTCCGGCGGCGCGCGCAGAGATTGCCCGCAGCGGGCTGGCGCTGAATCTGGTGTCCGGCGTCGAGATCTCGACCGTCTGGGAAAACCATGAGATTCATATTGTTGGCCTGAACATCGATATAGACCATCCGGCACTTACGGCATTTTTGCAAGAACAAAAAACGCGCCGCAATCAGCGCGCAGAGATGATCGGCGAGCGTCTGGAAAAGGCGCATATTCCGGGCGCGCTGGAAGGCGCGCAAAAGATGGCGAACGGCGGGGCGGTCACCCGCGGTCATTTCGCCCGTTTTCTGGTCGAGGCGGGCAAAGCGACGAACATGGCGGACGTCTTTAAAAAGTATCTGGCACGCGGTAAAACCGGATACGTTCCGCCACAGTGGTGTACAATAAAACAAGCTATTGATGTGATTCATCATTCTGGCGGTAAGGCCGTGCTGGCCCATCCTGGGCGGTATAATCTTTCTGCTAAATGGCTGAAAAGGCTGCTGGCACACTTTGCCGAATGCGGTGGCGAGGCGATGGAAGTCGCCCAGTGTCAGCAGGCGCCCAACGAGCGCGCGCAGCTCGCGACCTATGCCCGCCAGTTCGGCCTGTTTGGGTCACAGGGCTCTGATTTCCATCAGCCCTGCGCGTGGATCGAACTGGGGCGCAAGCTCTGGTTGCCCGCTGGCGTTGAGCCGGTCTGGCAGCTCTGGGAACAGCCGCAGCAAATTGAAGAGAGGGAAGTATGAGTCAGTTTTTCTATATCCATCCGGATAACCCGCAGCCACGTCTGATCAACCAGGCCGTGGAGATCGTCCGCAAAGGTGGCGTGATTGTCTACCCGACCGATTCAGGCTATGCGCTGGGCTGTAAAATTGAAGATAAAGGGGCAATGGAGCGCATTTGCCGTATTCGCCAGCTGCCGGACGGCCATAACTTTACTCTGATGTGCCGCGATCTCTCTGAGCTGTCGACCTATGCGTATGTTGATAACGTGGCGTTTCGCCTGATTAAGAACAACACGCCGGGCAACTACACCTTCATCCTGAAGGGCACGAAGGAAGTACCGCGTCGTCTGCTGCAGGAGAAACGCAAAACCATCGGTATGCGCGTGCCGTCGAACCCGATTGCGCAGGCGCTGCTGGAAACCCTCGGCGAACCGATGCTTTCTACCTCGCTGATGCTGCCCGGAAGTGAGTTTACCGAGTCCGATCCGGAAGAGATCAAAGATCGTCTGGAGAAGGTGGTCGAGCTGATTATTCACGGCGGCTATCTCGGCCAGCAGCCGACCACCGTGGTCGACTTAACCGAAGATGCACCGGAAGTGATTCGTGAAGGCGTGGGTGACGTAAAGCCTTTCTTGTAAAGGTATAAGCAGATATACTACGCGGCCATCAAAGCAGGGCTCAGCCCTCTTTTGACCTGATTCGACGCCTGTGAAGGCGACACCTGAGGAAGCTCAATGAGCGAGAAGTTACAGAAAGTGCTGGCGCGCGCCGGCCACGGCTCACGCCGTGAAATCGAAGCCATTATTGAAGCGGGTCGCGTGAGTGTGGACGGTAAAATCGCCACGCTGGGTGACCGCGTTGAAATCGTACCGGGGCTGAAGATCCGCATCGACGGTCACCTCATCTCCGTGAAAGAGTCCGCTGAACAGATCTGCCGCGTGCTGGCTTACTACAAGCCAGAAGGCGAGCTGTGCACCCGCAACGACCCGGAAGGTCGTCCGACGGTGTTTGACCGTCTGCCTAAACTGCGTGGCGCTCGCTGGATTGCCGTCGGTCGTCTGGACGTGAACACCTGCGGTCTGCTGCTGTTTACCACCGATGGTGAACTGGCAAACCGTCTGATGCACCCAAGCCGTGAAGTGGAACGTGAATACGCGGTGCGCGTATTTGGCCAGGTTGACGAAAATAAACTGCGCGATCTGTCGCGTGGCGTTCAGCTTGAAGACGGTCCTGCGGCGTTCAAAACCATCAAGTTTACCGGTGGGGAAGGCATTAACCAGTGGTACAACGTGACCCTGACCGAAGGCCGTAACCGCGAGGTGCGTCGTCTCTGGGAAGCGGTAGGCGTCCAGGTGAGCCGTCTGATCCGCGTCCGTTACGGCGACATTCTGCTGCCGAAAGGACTGCCACGTGGGGGTTATACCGAACTGGATCTGACCCAAACCAACTACCTGCGCGAGCTGGTTGGCCTGACGCCGGAAACCACCTCAAAAGTGGCGGTGGAAAAAGATCGTCGTCGCATGAAGGCGAATCAGATCCGTCGCGCGGTGAAGCGCCACAGCCAGGTGAGCAGCAGCCGCCGCTCCGGCAGCCGTAACAACAACGGTTAATATTAAAGCCCGGTGAACGCACCGGGCTTTTTTCTTTAGTAATCAATTCCAATTTGCGCTTTGATGCCTGCATCAAACGCATGTTTGACCGGACGCAGCTCGCTGACGGTATCGGCCATCTCCAGAATATCCCGATGACATCCGCGCCCCGTAACGATAACCGTCTGGTGTACAGGACGATTCTTCAGAGCATCCAGCACGGCTTCCAGCGGCAGGTAGTCGTAGGCGACCATATAGGTGATCTCATCCAGCAGAACCATATTCAGCGAGGGATCGACCAGCATTCTCTTTGCATGCTCCCAGACGGCGAGACAGGCTGCAGTATCCGTTTCCCGGTTCTGGGTATCCCACGTAAACCCGGTAGCCATCACCTGAAACTCAACGCCGTGAGGCTCAAGCAAATTCCGCTCACCGTTGGGCCATTCGCCTTTGATAAACTGGATCACGCCCACTTTTTGACCGTGTCCGACTGCGCGTGTCGCCGTGCCGAATGCGGCGGTGGTTTTCCCTTTTCCGTTGCCGGTAAAAACGATGACGATCCCACGTTCGTCCTGGGCTGCCGCGACGCGCGCATCGACCTGTTCTTTCAACCGCTGCTGGCGCTGCTGATGACGTTCTTCACTCATTGCGAAATTCCTGGTTTACGTCCCGGCTGGGCGTCAAAGGTCATCCCGGTTTTGCGGCGGCTGTCGTCGCCCATCAGCCAGAGATAGAGCGGCATAATGTCTGCCGGAGTTTTCAGCTTCTGCGGATCTTCGCTCGGGAACGCGCTGGCGCGCATTTTGGTGCGCGTACCGCCCGGGTTAATGCAGTTTACGCGGAGATGGCGACTCTGGTACTCCTCCGCCAGCACCTGCATCATGCCTTCGGTCGCGAATTTTGATACGGCATAGGCTCCCCAGTTTGCGCGTCCTTCACGGCCAACGCTGGACGAGGTAAAGACCAGGGACCCGGACTCGGATTTGAGTAATAAAGGAAGCAATGCCTGTGTGAGGAAAAACGTGCCGTTGACGTTGACCTGCATCACCTGCTGCCAGATATCAGGATCCTGTTCATCCATCGGACGCACTTCACCTAACAAACCGGCGTTATGCAGCACGCCGTCGAGTCTCGGATAGTGAGCGCTAATGCGCTGGGCTAATTCCTGGCACACTGCGGGCGTGCAGGTCAGTAAATCGAGGGTATACCACGGGGCTGGCGTACCAGATACCGACTCAATCTCCTGAGCGACGTTTTTCAGTTTTTCTTCGTTGCGCCCGATCAGAATGACGTTCGCGCCGTATTCGGCGTATGTCAGGGCCGCCTCGCGGCCAATCCCGTCGCTGGCACCGGTGACAAGAATAATCCGGTTGTGCAGCAGATTTTTTTGCGGTTGATAATGCACGGTGACTCCTCAGGCGACCGGTGACGCAATGGTGCCTTTATGATGACTTTTCGGCTTTATGCCCGAATTCGCCTGATAATTCAATCAGTCTACAGGACGCATTACAGTAAAATTAACAATTTGCAAATATTTAAAGACCAGCCCGGGGATTCCTGAAGGCGGCTCGCAGAGGTAATGTCACGAGCGAGACGCATGGGCAGGGCTGTTGTACACTGCCGTGAAAGATTCGTGGTTAAATCAAGGTGGAACGCGTGGAATTACTTTCTCAATATGGGTTGTTTTTGGCCAAAATCGCGACGGTGGTGATTGCCATTGCGGTGGTTGCCGTTCTGATTGTCAACCTGACGCAGCGCAAGCGTCAGCGTGGGGAGTTACGCATCACCCGCCTGAGCGAGCAGTATAAAGAGATGCAGGAAGAGATGTCTCTGGCGCTGCTGGATAGTCATCAACAGAAACTCTGGCTGAAAGCGCAGAAGAAAAAGCATAAACAGGAAGCCAAAGCGGCAAAGGCAAAAGCAAAGCTCAATGCGCCGCAGGATAAGGCCACGCCGCTCGTCTATGTGCTCGATTTTAAAGGCAGTATGGATGCGCATGAAGTGTCTTCTCTGCGGGAGGAAGTGACTGCCGTTCTGGCCGTGGCGACACCGCAGGATCAGGTTGTCGTGCGTCTTGAAAGCCCGGGCGGGGTGGTTCACGGATACGGACTGGCCGCCTCACAGCTGCAGCGCCTGCGTGAAAAACAGATCCCGCTGACCGTGGCCGTGGATAAAGTGGCGGCGAGCGGTGGCTACATGATGGCCTGCGTGGCGGACAAAATTGTTGCCGCGCCGTTCTCCATTATTGGCTCGATCGGCGTGGTCGCGCAAATTCCTAACTTTAACCGCTTCCTGAAAAATAAAGAGATTGATATCGAACTTCACACGGCGGGTCAGTACAAACGTACCCTGACGCTGCTGGGGGAAAACACGGAAGAAGGGCGTCAAAAATTCCGCGAAGATCTCAATGAAACGCATCATCTCTTTAAAGATTTTGTACACCGTATGCGCCCAACGCTCGATATTGAACAGGTCGCGACGGGCGAGCACTGGTACGGCGCCCAGGCGCAGGAGAAAGGGCTGGTGGATGAAGTTGGAACCAGCGACGATCTGCTGCTCAATCTGATGGAAGGTCGGGAACTGGTGGGCGTGCGCTTTACCCAGCGTAAGCGACTCCTTGACCGCTTTACCAACAGTGCCGCAGAAAGCGCGGACCGCCTGCTGCTGCGCTGGCTACAGCGCGGACAAAAACCGCTGCTGTAAACAAAAACGCGAGGCATATGCCTCGCGCTTTGCGTTAATCGACCAGGTGATATTTCTCTGAAAGCGTATGCGCCAGGTATTTGAACATGTTAAACACGGCGGTGCTTTTCGGGGTCGGTAAACCCTGTTCGTCAAGGAAGTATTCGCCGCTGAAAATCAGCACGCCATTACGCTGCTCTACGCCGGTGGCTTCAATGCCCGCCAGCGTATCTTCATGGTCACGGATAAGCTTGTTTGCTTCGATAAGCAGAGAGGCTCGGTCAATAGGTTGGGTCGTATTCTGCATAATCCACTCCTTAAACAGTGACAATAGTCTACGCCGAGGGCGCTTTGGGGGCAAATTTTCCCTGTAATGTGAGGGGATAAGATGCAGGGTCCTGGCTGGCGGGATCTGCTTTTGCATGCTAATAAAGTTGCGTAACGAATTTTATCAGGTAGAGTGTGCGCTTTCGTCATTCTGGCAACAGAATTGCTTGACATTCAACCGGGAATTCGTCACGAATTACACGAGATGTGAGAAAAATACCCGAAAACTCAATCACCTGGGCGTCTTCTCATTAACGTCCGGTAAGACAAAGGGGTTGATATCTCCTGACGCAGTCGCAATATCATTGGCTCGTCGTCAGCGGAAGGGAAATCAACGTGCGGCGTATTCCTGGAAGAATTAAATTAGGTAAAGGTGAATATGGGTAAAGCTCTCGTCATCGTTGAGTCCCCGGCAAAAGCCAAAACGATCAATAAGTATCTGGGTAATGACTACGTAGTTAAGTCCAGCGTGGGTCATATCCGCGATTTGCCGACCAGTGGCTCAGCCAGCAAAAAGAGCGCAGACTCTACCTCCACCAAAGGGGCTAAAAAGCCTAAAAAGGATGAACGTAGCGCGCTTGTCAACCGCATGGGTGTTAACCCATGGCATAACTGGGATGCACAATATGAAGTGCTGCCCGGTAAAGAAAAAGTCGTTAACGAACTGAAGCAGCTTGCTGAAAAAGCAGACCACATCTATCTCGCAACCGACCTTGACCGCGAAGGGGAAGCCATTGCGTGGCACCTGCGGGAAGTGATCGGTGGTGATGACAAACGCTACAGCCGTGTAGTGTTTAACGAAATTACGAAGAATGCGATTCGTCAGGCGTTTGAGAAGCCGGGCGAGTTGAATATTGACCGCGTGAACGCACAGCAGGCACGTCGCTTTATGGACCGCGTTGTGGGCTACATGGTCTCTCCACTGCTGTGGAAGAAGATTGCCCGTGGCCTGTCCGCAGGTCGCGTGCAGTCCGTCGCCGTGCGTCTGGTCGTTGAGCGTGAGCGCGAAATTAAAGCCTTCGTGCCGGAAGAGTTCTGGGAAGTCGATGCCAATGTGACCACGCCGGGCGGTGACGCTCTGCCGCTGCAGGTGAGCCATCACAACGATAAACCTTTCCGTCCGGAAAACCGCGACCAGACCATGGCCGCCGTAGCGCTGCTGGAAAAAGCACGCTATCAGGTGCTGGAACGTGAAGACAAACCGACCAGCAGCAAGCCGGGTGCTCCGTTTATTACCTCTACGCTGCAACAGGCTGCAAGCACGCGTCTGGGTTATGGCGTGAAGAAGACCATGATGATGGCGCAGCGCCTGTATGAAGCGGGCTACATCACCTACATGCGTACCGACTCAACCAACCTGAGCCAGGATGCGGTCAACATGGTCCGCGGCTACATCAGCGACAATTTCGGTAAGAAATACCTGCCGGAAAGCGCTAACCAGTTCGCCAGCAAAGAGAACTCTCAGGAAGCTCACGAAGCGATTCGTCCTTCTGACGTCTCGGTGTTAGCGGAATCGCTGAAAGACATGGAAGCCGACGCGCAGAAACTGTATCAGCTGATCTGGCGCCAGTTCGTGGCGTGCCAGATGACCCCGGCGCAGTACGACTCCACCACGCTGACCGTCGGCGCGGGTGATTTCCGCCTGAAGGCGCGCGGTCGTATTCTGCGCTTCGACGGCTGGACGAAAGTGATGCCTGCGCTGCGTAAAGGTGATGAAGACCGGACGCTGCCGNNACTTCACCAAGCCGCCTGCGCGCTTCAGTGAAGCGTCCCTGGTGAAAGAGCTGGAAAAACGCGGTATTGGTCGTCCATCGACCTACGCGTCCATCATCTCGACCATTCAGGACCGCGGCTACGTGCGCGTTGAAAACCGCCGTTTCTATGCGGAAAAAATGGGTGAGATCGTCACTGACCGTCTGGAAGCAAACTTCCGCGAGTTGATGAACTACGATTTCACCGCGCAAATGGAAGACAGCCTCGACCAGGTTGCCAGCCATCAGGCGGAATGGAAAAAGGTACTCGACAGCTTCTTCAGCGACTTTACCGACCAGCTTGAAAAAGCGGAGAAAGACCCTGAAGAAGGCGGCATGCTGCCTAACCAGATGGTTCTGACCAGCATCGACTGTCCAACCTGCGGCCGCAAGATGGGGATCCGTACCGCAACCACGGGCGTATTCCTTGGCTGCTCCGGCTATGCGCTGTCACCGAAAGAGCGCTGCAAAACCACCATCAACCTGGTGCCTGAGAACGAAGTTCTCAACGTGCTGGAAGGTGACGATGCGGAAACTAACGCTCTGCGTGCCAAACGCCGCTGCAAGAAATGCGGCACGGCAATGGACAGCTACCTGATCGATCCAAAACGTAAGCTGCACGTTTGCGGTAATAACCCAACGTGTGACGGGTATGAGATCGAAGAGGGCGAGTTCCGCATTAAAGGCTATGACGGCCCGATTGTGGAATGCGAGAAGTGTGGTTCTGAAATGCACCTGAAAATGGGGCGTTTCGGTAAGTACATGGCCTGTACCAACGACGAGTGTAAAAACACGCGCAAAATTCTGCGTAACGGCGAAGTGGCTCCTCCTAAGGAAGATCCGGTTCCGCTGCCAGAACTGCCGTGCGAGAAATCAGACGCGTACTTCGTGCTGCGTGATGGTGCCGCAGGTGTCTTCCTGGCCGCCAACACCTTCCCGAAATCGCGTGAAACGCGCGCGCCGCTGGTGGAAGAGCTGCATCGCTTCCGCGATCGTCTGCCTGAGAAACTGCGTTATCTGGCCGATGCGCCACAGCAGGATCCGGAAGGTAACAAAACCGTGGTACGGTTTAGCCGTAAAACTAAGCAGCAGTATGTTGCGGCAGAGAAAGAGGGTAAAGCGACCGGATGGTCAGCCTTCTTTGTCGATGGCAAATGGGTTGAAGGCAAGAAATAATCTTCCCTTACCGTAACTTACCTGTAAAAGGGCCGGATTTCCGGCCCTTTTTTATTACCTTGTTATTATTTTTTGTTCCGTACTATACAGTCAGGCTATAAATGATATAGTGGTTATAGTTAACCTGTTTCTTATTATTAAATCGTCTTAAGCGATTGACCGCATGCGCTAAATCGGATGGTCTGGCATGAAATTACAGCAGCTTCGTTATATCGTTGAGGTGGTGAATCATAACCTTAACGTCTCTTCTACCGCCGAGGGGTTGTATACCTCGCAACCGGGCATCAGCAAACAAGTTCGTATGCTTGAGGACGAGTTAGGTATCCAGATATTTGCCCGCAGCGGTAAGCATCTCACTCAGGTGACGCCCGCAGGGCAGGAAATCATCCGCATTGCGCGGGAAGTCCTCTCCAAAGTCGATGCGATTAAGTCTGTGGCGGGTGAACACACCTGGCCGGATAAAGGTTCGCTGTATATTGCCACGACGCATACCCAGGCGCGCTATGCGCTACCCGGTGTGATCAAAGGCTTTATCGAGCGTTATCCTCGCGTCTCTTTGCATATGCACCAGGGCTCGCCAACGCAAATTGCTGAAGCCGTATCCAAGGGGAATGCAGACTTTGCCATCGCCACCGAAGCGCTTCATCTGTATGACGATCTGGTGATGCTTCCATGCTATCACTGGAACCGTTCTATCGTGGTGACCCCCGATCACCCCCTGGCGGGTAAAGGGTCGGTCACTATCGAAGAGCTGGCGCAATATCCGTTGGTAACGTATACGTTTGGCTTTACCGGACGGTCCGAGCTTGATACGGCCTTTAACCGGGCAGGGTTAACGCCGCGCATTGTCTTTACCGCGACGGATGCCGACGTGATTAAAACCTATGTGCGGCTTGGTCTGGGGGTGGGCGTTATTGCCAGCATGGCGGTGGATCCGGTGTCAGACCCTGACCTGGTGCGTCTTGATGCGCATGATGTTTTCAGTCATAGCACTACAAAGATTGGCTTCCGTCGTAGCACCTTCCTCCGCAGCTATATGTATGATTTTATTCAGCGCTTTGCCCCTCATTTAACGCGTGACGTGGTTGATACCGCCGTTGCATTACGCTCAAATGAAGATATTGAAGAGATGTTTAAAGACATCAAACTCCCCGAAAAATAATCACACCCGGTATCTTTCCCTTAGGGAAAGATACCGAAATAACGCCTCAAAGCTAAATTAGAATTATCATCATCTACGCATCCCCTGTCATATAATGTCATTATCCATTTAATCTGTAAGGTTATAATGTCGTGAATTGGCGACAAAAGTAGAAACTAATTTACGCCTTCGCAAATTTTTCTTTTCAATTATTTATTTCTGGTCAAAAGATTGAATATTTCATACCTTCCGGTGCGTAAATTCACTGGCTTTTCGGCTAAAGTTTCTTTAGGATTTATCTCAACAGATGATTAATTGTACCAATTGTTTGGTCCTAAATGATAAGCGATGTCGATTGTATGAGGTTAGCAATGCCTTCAGGAAGTGAAGAACCGCAAAGGGATCCTGCGCTCAAGCGTAAAGCCTGGCTGGCGGTCTTTCTCGTCTCTACCCTGTTTTGGGTGGTGGTTGCTCTCCTGGCCTGGAAATATTGGGGTTAAATATGGCAGTGACGGTACGTACAGAAACGGTAAAACAGATGTGTCAGCATCGTGACAACGGCCACAGAGGGCGTAAAGCACCTGCGACTGTTGTACCCGCGTCCTGGAAACTAACGCCGCAGCAGCAAGCGTTTATTGATGTGTTCGCAGAAGACGAACCCAAAAAACAATAATTTAGTTAATTGCGTAATGATGCAAATAGTCTGAATATCGACTCTGCACTTTCGTACTCTTTAATAAATACACATCAGCAATATAGCACTGAGGACTTACCTCGGAACTTTTAATAAATAATGCCTGGTGTCCCTATGATGAATAACATGACGTCTCACAAATACTGGTCATGGATCGGCGTTTTTACCGTGTCGATTCTGTTCTGGAGTCAGCTCATCTGGTTGGCCCTCCACTAAATTGTAAAACCTCGCTACGGCGGGGTTTTTTGTTTTTCCTTTCTGGACCAATCCTAAATTTATCAATTTGGGTTGTTATCAAAACGTTACGACATCTTTGTGTTATCTTTAATTACGGCCCTGATGATTGTCGGGGCATCTCTGTGATTAAGGAGGAGCTTATGTCGTTAACCCTACGCGAAGCCAGTAAGGACACGTTACAGGCAGAAAATAAAACCTGGCATTACTACAGCCTGCCGCTGGCTGCCAGAACGCTTGGGGACATTTCGCGTTTACCCAAGTCATTGAAAGTTTTACTGGAAAATCTGTTGCGCTGGCAGGACGGTGACTCTGTCACCCTCGATGATATCCAGGCGCTGGCAGGGTGGCTGGAAAATGCCCACGCCGACAGAGAAATAGCCTACCGTCCGGCCAGGGTGCTGATGCAGGACTTTACCGGTGTCCCGGCCGTCGTTGATTTAGCCGCGATGCGCGAGGCCGTTAAGCGTCTCGGCGGAGATACGGCAAAAGTGAATCCGCTTTCCCCCGTTGACCTCGTCATTGACCACTCCGTAACCGTTGACCGCTTTGGTGATGACGACGCCTTTGGCGAGAACGTGCGTCTGGAGATGGAGCGCAACCACGAGCGCTACGTGTTCCTGAAGTGGGGGCAGCAGGCGTTCAGCCGGTTTAGCGTCGTCCCGCCGGGTACCGGTATTTGTCACCAGGTGAACCTTGAATATCTGGGTAAAGCCGTCTGGAGTGAATTGCAGGATAAAGAGTGGGTTGCCTATCCGGACACGCTGGTGGGCACGGACTCCCATACCACCATGATCAATGGTCTGGGCGTGCTGGGCTGGGGAGTCGGGGGTATCGAAGCGGAAGCGGCCATGCTCGGCCAGCCGGTGTCCATGCTTATCCCTGACGTGGTGGGCTTCAAGCTCACCGGCAAGCTGTCTGAAGGCATTACCGCCACCGATCTGGTGCTCACCGTCACCCAGATGCTGCGTAAGCATGGTGTGGTGGGCAAGTTTGTAGAATTCTACGGTGATGGTCTGGATTCGCTGCCGCTTGCCGACCGTGCCACCATTGCCAATATGGCGCCGGAATACGGTGCAACCTGCGGCTTTTTCCCCATCGATGACGTCACGCTGGAATACATGCGCCTTAGCGGGCGCAGCGAAGAGCAGGTCGCGCTGGTGGAGGCCTATACCAAAGCGCAGGGCATGTGGCGAAACCCGGGCGATGAACCGGTCTTCACCAGCACGCTTGAACTCGATATGGGAAGCGTCGAGGCGAGCCTCGCCGGGCCGAAACGTCCACAGGATCGGGTTGCGCTGAGTGACGTGCCAAAAGCCTTTGCCGCCAGCAATGCCCTGGAAGTGAACGTGGCGCAGAAAGACCATCGTCCTGTCGACTATGTTCTGAACGGGCATCAGTATCAGCTTCCAGATGGCGCGGTTGTTATTGCCGCCATTACCTCCTGCACCAACACGTCCAACCCCAGCGTATTGATGGCAGCCGGTCTGCTGGCTAAAAAGGCGGTCGAGCTTGGGTTAAAACCTCAGCCGTGGGTTAAGGCCTCGCTGGCACCTGGATCCAAAGTGGTGTCGGATTACCTGGCTCAGGCCAAACTGACGCCGTACCTGGACGAGCTAGGCTTTAACCTCGTGGGCTACGGCTGTACGACCTGTATTGGTAACTCCGGGCCACTGCCTGAACCCATCGAAACGGCGATCAAGCAGGGTGACCTGACGGTAGGCGCCGTTCTTTCCGGTAACCGAAACTTTGAAGGGCGCATTCACCCGCTGGTAAAAACCAACTGGCTTGCTTCGCCGCCGCTGGTGGTGGCATACGCTCTCGCAGGGAACATGAATATCAACCTGGTGACCGATCCGATTGGTCACGATCGCAAGAATGACCCTGTCTATCTGAAAGATATCTGGCCATCCTCGCGAGAAATCGCGCTGGCCGTTGAGAAGGTCTCTACCGAGATGTTCCGCAAAGAGTACGCGGAAGTCTTTGAAGGCACGCCGGAATGGAAAGCCATCAATGTTGCAGGTTCGGATACCTATGGCTGGCAGGATGACTCGACCTATATTCGTCTGTCGCCGTTCTTTGATGAGATGCAGGCCGAGCCCGCGCCGCTTAAGGATATCCATGGCGCGCGTATCCTGGCTATGCTGGGGGATTCCGTCACGACGGATCATATCTCTCCGGCGGGGAGCATCAAAGCCGATAGCCCGGCAGGCCGTTACCTGCAAAGCCGGGGTGTCGAACGCCGCGATTTTAACTCTTACGGCTCGCGCCGCGGTAACCATGAAGTCATGATGCGCGGGACCTTTGCCAACATCCGCATTCGTAACGAAATGGTGCCGGGTGTGGAAGGGGGCATGACGCGTCATCTGCCTGGAACGGAAGTTGTTTCGATCTATGATGCGGCCGTTAAATACCAACAGGAAGGGACGCCGCTGGCGGTGATCGCCGGGAAAGAGTACGGTTCCGGCTCCAGCCGCGACTGGGCGGCGAAAGGTCCGCGTCTGCTTGGCGTTCGCGTGGTCATCGCCGAATCGTTCGAACGTATTCACCGCTCGAATCTGATTGGTATGGGGATCCTACCGCTCGAGTTTCCGCAGGGCGTGACGCGTAAAACGCTGGGACTGACCGGGGAAGAGCAGATTGAGATTAGCGGTCTGCAAAACCTGCAGCCGGGAAAAACGGTGCCGGTGAAGTTAACGCGGGCAGACGGGAAAATCGAGGTGCTGGACTGCCGGTGCCGTATTGATACGGCAACCGAGCTGACCTATTACCAGAACGACGGCATTTTACATTATGTGATTCGTAAGATGCTGGATTGATGAAACGAGCCCGGCACCCGTGCCGGGCTTTTTAGCATCACTCTTTCAGCAGATGGCCCATTTTGGCGGCTTTGGTATCCAGGTAGTGGGCGTTCTTCGGGTTACGGCCGACAATCAGCGGTACGCGCTCGACGATGTTGATCCCCGCTTCGGTCAGGATCTCCACTTTTTTCGGGTTATTGGTCAGCAGGCGAACTTCGTCCACGCCCAGCAGCTTGAACATATCGGCGCATAAGGTGAAGTCGCGTTCGTCAGCGGCAAAGCCAAGCTGATGGTTTGCTTCAACCGTATCGTAGCCCTGGTCCTGAAGCGCGTAGGCGCGAATTTTATTCAGCAGACCAATATTACGACCTTCCTGACGGTGATAAAGCAGCACACCGCGGCCTTCTTCTGCAATATGAGACAGGGCGGCTTCCAGCTGGAAACCACAATCACAGCGCAGGCTGAACAGCGCGTCGCCGGTAAGACACTCTGAATGGACGCGGGACAGAACCGGCGTCTGCCCTGAAATGTCACCATAAACCAGCGCGACATGATCCTGTCCGGTTGCCAGTTCTTCAAAACCCACCATCAGGAAATCGCCCCATGGGGTTGGCAGTTTGGCTTCTGCCACACGTTTAAGCTGCATGTGATTCTCCAGAGTAGGCTGACACGTTTCGTGCCTTTGCCCTGTTTTGCTTTCTGTATCAGTTCATTTTGCCACAAGCTCAGCAGGTTCGCCTAATGGGCACCATGCTATATGAACGTTAAACGCACGATCCGACATATCCACCAGGATGATTAATTTCAGTTATGATTGTGACGCTTAGCGAAAAAGGAGAAGACATGCTTTCAATCGCCAGACGTACGGCAGCAGGTGCGGCCATTTTACTGATTATGCCTCTGGCCGTATGGCTTTCAGGCTGGATGTGGCAGCCCGGGCATAATGTCGCGTGGCTGAAAACGTTATACTGGATAACGGAAACGGTCACCCAGCCGTGGGGGATAATTGCCCACGTACTCCTCTGCGCCTGGTTTCTGTGGTGCCTGCGCTTTCGTTTGCGCGCGGCGCTGATGCTCTTTGCGATCCTTGGGGGCGCTATCCTTGTCGGTCAGGGCGTGAAGTCCTGGGTTAAAGATCGCGTTCAGGAACCGCGTCCTTTTGTCGTCTGGCTGGAAAAAACGCATCATGTTCCGGTGGATGAGTTCTACAATTTAAAGCGAAAAGATCGTGGCGCGCTGGTGAAAGAACAGCTTTCGGAACAGCAGGATATCCCGAAATTCTTGCGTAAACACTGGCAGAAAGAGACCGGGTTCGCGTTTCCTTCCGGTCACACCATGTTTGCGGCCAGCTGGGCGTTGCTGGGGGTTGGGCTGCTTTGGCCAAGGCGCCGAACGATCACTATCGTGATTTTACTGGTCTGGGCGACGGGAGTCATGGGCAGCCGCCTGCTGCTGGGGATGCACTGGCCGCGCGACCTGGTCGTCGCCACGCTCATCTCATGGCTGCTGATTATGATGGCGACCTGGCTCACTGAACGATTCTGCGGCCCGCTAACGCCACCGGCAGAAGAGAAAGAAGAAATAGCCGAAAGGGACCAGACGGACGCCTGACGGTTGATATTCCGCATTTTGCCCATAGATCCATGACCTGCGCGTCACTTTTTCCGTTTCGCGCTCGTCGCTAAAATGGTAGTTTATAAAGCTGATTGCGGTGAATTGAACACACTTTATTCGCTTGAACCACATAACGGGAAGTAATGTGAAATATTTACTCATTTTCTTACTGGTATTGGCGATTTTTGTCATTTCAGTCACGTTGGGTGCACAAAACGATCAGCAGGTGACGTTTAACTATCTGCTGGCTCAGGGTGAGTATCGCGTCTCGAGCCTGCTGGCGGTATTATTCGCTGCCGGTTTTGCCATTGGCTGGCTGGTTTGCGGTCTGTTCTGGCTGAAAGTCCGTGTTTCTCTTGCGCGCGCTGAACGTAAAATTAAGCGACTCGAAAATAACATTGCCCCTGCGTCTGACATTCCGGAAAGCTCTGGTGTGCCGGTCGTGAAGGAATAATCGACTATGCTGGAGTTGTTGTTTCTGCTTTTGCCTGTAGCCGCAGCCTATGGCTGGTATATGGGCCGCAGAAGTGCGCAACAAACAAAACAGGATGAGGCCAACCGGCTCTCCCGCGACTACGTTGCGGGGGTGAACTTCCTTCTGAGCAATCAGCAGGACAAAGCGGTAGACCTGTTCCTCGATATGCTGAAAGAGGATACGGGGACGGTTGAAGCGCATCTCACCCTGGGCAACCTGTTCCGCTCGCGCGGTGAGGTCGATCGCGCCATTCGTATTCACCAGACCCTGATGGAAAGCGCCTCGCTGACCTACGATCAACGTCTCCTTGCGGTACAACAGCTGGGGCGGGATTACATGGCCGCAGGGTTGTACGATCGCGCAGAAGATATGTTCGCGCAGCTGGTGGACGAAACAGATTTCCGCATCGGCGCGCTGCAGCAGCTCCTGCAGATTTATCAGGCCACCAGCGACTGGCAGAAAGCCATTGATACCGCTGAACGTCTGGTGAAGCTGGGTAAAGATAAGCAGCGCGTTGAGATCGCCCATTTCTACTGTGAGCTTGCGCTTCAGCAGATGGGCAACGACGACATGGATAAAGCCATGGCGCTGCTGAAGAAAGGCGCCGCCGCGGACCGCAACAGCGCGCGAATCTCCATCATGATGGGGCGCGTCTTTATGGCGAGTGGCGACTACGCCAAAGCCGTTGAAAGCCTGCTGCGGGTTATCGACCAGGACAAAGAGCTGGTCAGTGAAACGCTGGAAATGCTGCAAACCTGCTATCAACAGCTCGACAAGCAGGAAGAGTGGGTAGCTTTCCTGCGTCGCTGCGTGGAAGAAAATACCGGTGCCACCGCTGAACTGATGCTTTCAGACGTCGTTGAGCAGTATGAGGGAAGCGACACCGCGCAGGTTTATATTACGCGTCAGCTACAGCGCCATCCGACCATGCGGGTGTTCCATAAGCTGATGGATTACCACCTGAACGACGCTGAAGAAGGGCGCGCCAAAGAGAGCCTGATGGTGCTGCGCGACATGGTTGGCGAACAGGTGCGCAGCAAGCCGCGTTATCGTTGCCAGAAGTGTGGTTTTACCGCGTATACGCTCTACTGGCACTGTCCTTCCTGCCGCGCCTGGTCCACCATCAAGCCAATCCGCGGCCTGGACGGGCAATAATTTTTTAAAAGGCCGTATTTTAGTTACAACATACTAATGGTTTTTCCCCTGTCCTGAACTCCGTGCGGTTTGCCGGCCAGGCAGGCGCGTAAATGGATCCTGTCAATTTGCGGCGTCGGCAGGTAGAATGCTGGCCGTTTATCTGTTCCGCGCCGCTGCGCGCCCATAGACGAAAAGGGCTGGTCATGACGTCTGTTACATCCTCCACTTCCCGCGTAATTACGGATTCTCCTGTTGTTGTTGCGCTTGATTACAATAAGCGTGACGCTGCACTGGCGTTTGTCGACGGCATCGACCCTCGCGACTGCCGTCTGAAAGTTGGCAAAGAGATGTTCACGCTGTTTGGACCGCAAATCGTTCGCGATCTGCAGCAGCGCGGCTTTGACGTTTTCCTCGACCTGAAATTCCATGATATCCCGAATACCACGGCGCACGCCGTTGCCGCAGCCGCAGAGCTGGGCGTATGGATGGTCAACGTCCATGCATCGGGTGGGGCAAGAATGATGACGGCCGCCCGTGAGGCGCTCCTGCCGTTCGGTAAAGATTCACCGTTGCTGATTGCGGTCACCGTTCTGACAAGTATGGACGAAAACGATCTGCGCGACCTGGGCGTGACGTTGTCACCCGCCGAGCATGCCGAACGTCTCGCGCGTCTGACGCAGCATTGCGGCCTGGATGGCGTCGTCTGCTCCGCGCAGGAAGCGGTACGTTTCAAATCAGCGCTGGGCCAGGATTTTAAACTGGTTACGCCGGGTATTCGTCCTGCAGGCAGCGAAGTGGGCGATCAGCGCCGCATTATGACGCCTGAGCAGGCGCTGGCTGCTGGCGTTGACTACATGGTCATCGGGCGTCCGGTAACGCAGTCTGCCAACCCGGCAGAGACGCTTAAGGCTATTAACGCATCGCTGAAAAAGGGGGCCTAATGACCGATTCCAACAGCCGTCTGGTCTATTCAACCGACAGCGGGCGTATAGACGAGCCGAAAGCGAAAGTGGAACGTCCTAAGGGGGACGGCATCGTTCGGATCCAGCGCCAGACCAGTGGACGAAAAGGGAAAGGGGTTTGCCTTATCTCCGGCATTGACCTGGATGATGCTGAACTGGCAAAGCTGGCGGCCGAGTTGAAAAAGAAATGTGGCTGCGGCGGCGCCGTGAAAGACGGCATTATTGAAATCCAGGGAGATAAGCGCGATTTGATAAAATCTCTGCTGGAAGCCAAAGGGATGAAAGTCAAACTGGCAGGCGGTTAAAATAAATGAGCCACGGCAAATGCCGTGGCTCGTGTTATATACGTGCGTATGTCAGACCTGAAATGCGTTCAAATATCGCAATACCGGGGAAGGCTTAGATAATAATTATTTGCCAACCTGGTGACCGATAATACCACCGACAGCAGCGCCACCTAATGTACCCAGCGTACTACCATCCGTTAATACTGCACCACCGAGAGCACCGGCACCGGCACCAATAGCGGTGTTACGGTCACGTTTAGACCAGTTAGAGCACGCGCTCAGGGACATTGCTACAGTGATTGCCAGAACAGCGGCGGCTAATTTTTTGCTGGTTAAGGTCATAATACTTTCTCCTGAATTATCGATTCACGGAAAGATGTACACGTTAAGTATAGACGAATCGAATACTTAATTCTGTTCTCCGTGAAAGCTGGTCGCGCAGGCGTTACGTAATCACGCAGGTGATAGTCACTTCCTGTTATATCGCTAACATTAATTTTACGACTTTAATGCAGGTTAAACAGGTAAAAACTCTTAAAGAAGTACCAGGAATCATCTCAGAGAAAGAAGGGCGTATGCGCCCGAAATTCGGGCGCGGAGGGAACTCAGGCGGTCGTTTTAATAATATTGACGATCAGCCCGTCATCTTCCAGTTTATTACGGTGCGCGTCGCTCAACCGTTCATCGGTAATCACGCGGCTAAAGCGTGAAACCGGGCCCATCGTATAAGGGTGAACGGCGCCAAATTTAGAGCTGTCGGTCAATACAATGGCTTCACACTCTTTTTCCAGCACGGCATTCACGACGTCAGAGCGCATCATATCCCGGCCGGTAAAACCTGTCTCAGGCTGCCAGCCGTCAATCCCGATAAAGGCCTTGCTGAAATGAACCTGCTGAACATACTGACGGGTCAGCGGGCCAACCATGCTTTCACTTTTTTTCTGGTAAATACCGCCCAGCAGGATCACCTCGCAGCGCGTCTCTTTGAGCAAATGCGCGATATAGCTGCTGACGGTGATGATGGTAACGTCTTTTTGATCGGCAAGCGTGCGCGCCAGCAGGGCATTACTGCTGCCGTTTTCAATAAAGACGGTCTCGCCGTTGTTCACCAGAGACGCGGCAAATTCCGCCAGTTCACGTTTGAGCGCGTAGTTATTCATCATGCGCGTCTCAACGTCATCACTGTCCAGCGGGACAGCATATCCGTGCGCGCGACGCAGGTAGCTCTGTTTTTCCAGCAGATTAAGATCCTGACGAATGGTGACTTCAGACACGCCAGTGGTTTTAGCGAGATCGACTACGCTTACGCGTCCCTGATCGATGACCATCTGCAAAATGAGTTGTTGTCGGGAATTCATAGCATCCATTTAATAAAGCGAAACGAGGTCGGAGACGGTGGGATTAAACTTCCCACGGCGCTTTTGGCTGTCCGTTTTCTGGCGCATTGTCGGCACCATTCTGAGCAAGAAGTTCAGACTTCAGGATCTCGAGATTACGGATAGCAGAGTGATAATCGCCCGCCACCAGGATATCCAGCACGGTATCAATTCTTTGTGCTACAGCTTGTGCGTCAATAGTCGACATAATCTCACCCCAGGCGCGAAAAGTTAATATTTTCAATGATGCAGAAAATAGGATCAAAAGAGAAGGGAAAAAATGCAATAACTAAATTACATAAACGTAAGTGATAAATTTATTCCCCCTCATGCAGCAGGCTTAATGAGTGGATTAGTCTAAAACTGCGCGCAAGGCGCTTTTTTATAAGAGGAATTAGACTATGACAGTTATCAATCAGCCTACCTGCACACTGTTTACCGATACTGAACGGTTCACGCAGCTGTCAGGGTATTACGAGGCGGAGCGTCACACGGTCTGGATGATGCTGCGGGCTCAGCCACGTCCTTGCTTTAACCATGCGTTAATAGAGGAGATCATGAACTTTTCATGGCTGGTTCGCCAGTCCGGGTTTGCGGTTGATTTTTGGGTAACCGGATCGCTGGTTCCCGAGATGTACAATACGGGCGGTGATTTACAGTTCTTCGTCGAGTGCATTCAGAACGGACGTCGGGAAGCGTTACGGGCGTACGCTCGCGCCTGCGTTGATTGCGTCCATGCGGCCTCGCGGGGGTTCGATACCGGAGCCATCACTCTGGCAATGGTCGAAGGCAGTGCGTTAGGGGGCGGGTTTGAGGCCGCTCTGGCGCACCATTTCGTCCTGGCTCAGCGCGATGCCCGTTTAGGTTTCCCGGAGATTGCCTTCAACCTGTTTCCGGGTATGGGAGGATATTCCCTGGTTGCACGCCGTGCAGGCATGAAGCTGGCGGAAGAGCTTATCTACAAAGGGGAATCCCATACGGCTGAATGGCACGAACAGCATGGGCTGGTGGATGTTCTGTTTGAACCCGGACAAAGCTATGTCTCCACCCGAACCTTCATCGATACGCTGCGGCCAAAACTGAATGGCGTCAGGGCGATGCTGCGCGCCCGTACGCGCGTTCTGCAATTGCCCCGCAGTGAACTGATGGACATCACGGAAGACTGGGTTGATGCCGCTTTCTGCCTGGAGCCGAAAGATATCGCCTACATGGAGCGTCTGGTCACGCTGCAAAACCGCCATCACGCGGCGGGCCTGCGTAAAGCCAGTTAACGCTGATTTCGCGCTTGATATCGTTTTAGCCATCGCTCGAATGCGGCAGCGGGCATCGGCTTAGCAAACAGAAAACCCTGCCGTTCGTTGACGCCGTTCTTGGTCAGAAAGGCGTCTTCTTTTGCATTTTCCACACCCTCGGCAATCACCTGCAGATTTAACGCCTGCGCCACCGCGACGATAGCGCGCACCAGTGACTGGGAAATAGACTGCTTATGAATATCCCTGACGAAAGATTGATCGAGCTTAATGGCGTCGATAGGGAAGCGGGCCAGCTGAGAAAGGGAAGAGTAGCCGGTACCAAAATCATCCAGATGAATTTGCGCCCCGAGTCGGCTGAACTGCTGGATCACGGACAGCGCCAGCTCTTCATTTTCGATAAGACAGCTTTCGGTCAACTCGACGTCGACCGGGCAGTATTCAAAATTCAGATCCTTCAGCGCCTGCTTTAAGTCGCTGAAGATGGTCTGGTCGGCCAGCTGGCGAGCAGAGACGTTCACCGCCACGCGCAGGTTTATTCCCTTATCGCGCCATTTTGCCACCTGGCGAACCACATCGAGCATCACCCAGCGGCCCAGCGGCACAATCAACCCCGACTCCTCGGCATAAGAGATAAACTCCAGCGGCGGGATCAGGCCGCGTTCTGGTGATTGCCAGCGGACCAGCGCTTCAAGGCTTCTGACTTCTCCGCGCCAGGTTATTTTCGGCTGATAGTGGATCAGAAGCTGATCGTTATCCAGGGCCTTGCGCAGGTTGGTATCTAGCCAGAGATACTCAAACACGCGCTGGTTCATCTCGGGTGAGAAGACGCAGAACTTGCCCCGGCCGTTCTCTTTGGCGGTGTACATGGCAGTATCGGCGTTGCGAATAACGCTTTCCCGGTCGTTCCCGTGCTGTGGGGCGAGGGCGATACCCAGAGAGCAGCCGGTATAAATCTCAATCAGACCGATTCGGAACGGCTGGCGCAGACGGGTTAAAATGCGCGACGCCATCGCCTCCAGAGAGCCCTGAGAGGTATTGGTGGCCATGACGATAAACTCATCGCCGCCAAGACGCGCCAGCACCTGTTCTTCATCCAGACAGCTCAAAATGGCGAGGGCGACAGCCTGCAACAGCTGGTCGCCAAACATATGCCCGTAAGCGTCGTTGACCTTTTTAAAGTTATCCAGATCGAGATACACCACGCCCACCTGCGTGTCGCCGCGGTTGTCGATGGCGTCAGAAATCAGATCGTGGATCGCATTGCGGTTTGGCAGGCCGGTGATGGTATCGGTATTGGCCAGCACGCGCAGCCGCTCCTGAGCGCGGCGCTCCTCGGTAATATCTGTCCCGGAACAGATGAGGAAAATTTCATTTTTACCGCTGCCGCTGTGCACGAATTTGTTTCTGAACAGAAACAGCCGCTGCCCTTTACGCGTTTTGATCCAGCGTTCGACTTCGTAGGAGCTGCCGTTGCGAAAAAAACCGGTAATATTGCGCTTTGAGGCTGCCGCTTCGCTGCGGCTCATAAACAGCTTAAATACGTTCTGACCAATGACTTCTTGCTCTTTCAGGCCGGTGTACTCTTCGCTAAGCCGGTTAAAACGCTGAATATTGCCGTGCTGATCGAGGATAACAATGACGGAGTTGGCCTCGGAGACAACCTGTTCCGCAAAAGAGAGCCCCTGAGCCAGATCGCGCGCCACGGAGGGCGTATCATTCCAGGCGGAAGCGGTGCCTGCCCACTCGTTGCGGGTAATTTTACGGCCCACAAGATGAACCGGGACATCTTCCCCGTACAGGGAGAGCGACATGGAAATGCTGGAGGTTATAACGGTTAAATGACGGATGAGATCGGCCTGTTCATCGTCCAGCGCCACGACCTGAGTGACATCGGCATTTTCGCTGGTGGAAAGGTGCAGAGCGTTGCTGTCAGCTGACAGGCGCCACCACGGGCTGTGAGTCCCCATGTAGCGAAACAGCAAATTCTGCTCCAGATCGTCCATCATGTTTTCTCCCGCAGCTGTTCATTAGCGCACAAATTATTCATTTGCTGTCGACTTTTCCGTTGAGAAACAGCGGCAAAACCGAAGTGAACCTATTGTTTTTCCCTGCTTTCTTATAATAAAACGAGCCAGGTGAAAAAGGATACTGAGCGTATAGAAATTCACGTAACCGAATATAACAACACTCTTTTACTGTAGATAATTATGGCGGTTTTGGGCGAAGGGATACTGAAAATAGTAAGGAAAAATAATGATTTTGTGGCGGGGATAAAAAGAAAAATTGTCGGCCCTTCCGGAAAGGAAATGGCCGACAATTGAACCGGTTATCAGGCGATAGGGCGCGCGATAATACTGCGGGTTTCCATGCGAACTTCGGCGATAGTGACGTCAATCACGTCGGTGACTTTGTAAACTGTTTCACCTTTAATTTGCACGGTACCGTTTTCCTGGCTACAGACCATTTCGTCACGAACCGCGTGCAGGAACGGCGCAGGAATAAACGCGACAGCACCGTTATCGACCAGGCGAACGCGCATACCTCCGCGGCTGATATCAATGATCTCTGCGGCGAAACGGGTATCCGTACCGGCTTTATCCTGCAGGAAGCGTGCGTACAGCCAGTCTCCAACGTCACGTTCCGCCATGCGGTTCAGTCGGCGACGATCGGCCATCTGCAGCGTGGTGTCCTCCTGAGGACGGGCAATGGTTTCACCTTTGATAATCGCTTTCAGCAGACGGTGGTTGACCATATCGCCATACTTACGGATCGGCGATGTCCAGGTGGCGTAAGCTTCGAGGCCAAGACCAAAGTGCGGGCCAGGTTCGGTGCTGATTTCAGCGAAGGACTGGAAGCGACGAATGCGGCTGTCCAGGAAACCCGACGGCTGCGCGTCCAGTTCGCGGCGAAGCTTGCAGAAGCCCGGCAGCGTCAGCACTTCTTCCGGATCAACGTGCACATCGTGAGTCTTCAGCAGGGCCGCCAGCGCTTCGGTATTCGCCGGATCAAAACCGGTGTGGACGTTGTAAATGCCAAAGCCCAGCTTGTCGCGCAGCACGCGTGCGGCGCAGATGTTGGCGGAAATCATCGCCTCTTCAACGATGCGGTTCGCAATGCGTCGCGGTTCGGCCACGATGTCCAGCACTTCGCCTTTCTCGCCCAGAACAAAGCGATAGTCCGGGCGGTCTTTGAACACCAGCGCATGGGTTTTACGCCACTCGCCGCGGTTGAGGCAGATGCGATGCAGCAGACGGATTTGCGCGGCAATGGCGTCTGATTCAGGTTTCCAGCTACCGGTATTTTCAAGCCAGTCGGAGACGTTATCGTAGGCCAGCTTGGCTTTCGATTCGATGGTGGCGGCAAAGAACTCGATATCGTCTTCAATCGCGCCATCTGCGGCGATAGTCATGCGGCAGGCAAGGACCGGGCGCACTTCATTTGGACGCAGCGAGCAGAGATCGTCTGACAATTCGCGCGGCAGCATCGGAATGTTGAAGCCGGGCAGATAGTTGGTGAACGCACGGATTTTCGCAGCGTCATCCAGCTTGCTGCCTTCGGCAATCCAGGCGGTTGGATCGGCAATGGCGACGGTCAGATGGAGTTTGCCATCGGCGCCTTCTTCAGCGTACAGCGCGTCATCCATATCTTCCGTGCTGGCGCTGTCGATGGTGACAAATTCCAGTGCGGTGAGATCGCGGCGCGTCAGACCTTCGTCCTGCATCTCGGTCGCTACGCCGTTCGGCGCTTCTTTTTCAAGATTATGGCGTGCCAGCGTGACCCACCATGGTACGAAATGGTCGGCGCCAAAGGTGATGAACTGGGTCAGCTCAGCATAAAAACCGCGATCGCCTTTCAGAGGATGACGGCGCATTTCTGCTACGGCCCAGTCACCTTCTTTAAAATCATGCTCAACGCCACGGGCGGCGCGGCAGGGAATGGCATCTTTCAGCAGGGGATGATCCGGCACGATAGCAAGACGATCGTCTTTTCTCTGCACCTTACCCACAAAACGGGTCAGGAACGGTTCGATCAGTTCTTCCGGCTCGGCAGACTCGCGGTCCTTCTCGGTATGAATGACGGCCATGACGCGATCGCCATGCATCACTTTCTTCATCTGCGGAGGCGGAATGAAGTAGCTTTTCTGCGCGTCAACCTCAAGGAAGCCAAAGCCCTTTTCCGTGGCTTTTACGACCCCTTCTGCACGCGGCGTCTGGGAATGCAGTTGCTGTTTAAGCTGCGCTAGCAGCGGGTTGTCCTGAAACATAATGTTCTATTTTCGTAGCCATTGAGCGGCTGACAGTTTTACGCGATTCTCACTGTCTCAGCAAGCGCTCTTTGGGTAATTAGTATGGTTATTCCTCTTTACCAAACGCGACTTTCAAACGATTGAGCCAGCCATCAAACGCGCTCCAGGTAAGCAGCATGATGGCATGTTCGCCGGGGAGTCCTTGATCCGTGAGAGGGGTAAACTGCGCGGCGCTGAAGCGGTCCGGAGAGCGCGTCAGCAGTTCGACCGCCGCCGAAAGTGCGGGGGACGTCAGCGGGATCGCTTCACGGGTGTTTAACAGGATCTCTCCGGTCAGGTCGAGCAGCGACGGCTCATGGCAAAGGACCGGCGTCAGCGCCTCCAGTGCGGATTCTGCCTGCCAGCGGGACAGCGACTCAAGCTGATGCGCGCTCGCATAGCGCAGCTCGACGACGGGCAAAAGCGGCACCCACGCGGCGTGGCTCGCGGGCAGCGTGTGCGGCTGAATATGATGGCCAGGCAACCAGCGAACGGGGTGTCCTAACAGCGCCTGAAAAACCGCGACCACGCGCGCCTGAAAACCGATAAACCCGATAATCTGGTTAATCACCACAATGTCATACGTCGACAGGCCAACCTCATCAAGCTGGTTCTGCGCTTTATCATCGATGACATCAGGGGAGCTGGCGAGCTGGCGGGCATACTGTGTAATTTGCGCCAGACGTCGGTTGCTTTCACGCGAGGAGTCCGGGCCGGGAAGCGGGGCGAGGAGGGCGGCGTAATGATTACAGAGCCGCTGAACGCCACAGGCCTGTGCGACCGTTAGCGCGGTGCTGAGCCGATCGTAGGCGCTGAGCGTATGCAGGCGGTTCACGGGAATTGAGAGCGGAAACAGCTGGTGGCATAAGGCTCTGGCAGGGGTAAGCCAGCCAGAACAGGCGGCGACAATCTCATCAGGCAGGGCTAAATCGAGCAAAAAACGATCGTCAACGTTAGCGGCTTCGGGCACCAGAGGCAGAACATCTGTCTGCGCGTGGTTCGACTGGGTCTCGTGATACCAGTGGCCTTTGCCGGAAAAACGGCGTTGTTCCATGTGCGTTCCTTGATCTCAAAATGGCGATCAATATCCTGGCGTAAGGCAGATAAAGGGAAAAATATTGTTAGGTGATAACAAATAGCAGAACGGAATAACGAAGGGGCGGTGCGGGGGAGAAACTCTCTTCCCGTGCGGGAAGAGAGTCACAGCTTATTTAATTTCCAGCTCGTTCATTGCAGCGATGTTGAAGCCGCCGTCAACGTGAACCACTTCGCCGGAGATACCAGCGGAAAGGTCAGAGCACAGGAATGCTGCAGAGTTACCCACATCTTCAATGGTAACGGTACGACGAATCGGGGTAACCGCTTCGCAGTGTGCCAGCATTTTACGGAAATCTTTAATACCGGAAGCTGCCAGGGTGCGGATAGGACCTGCAGAGATGGCGTTAACGCGCACGCCTTCAGGACCCATTGCGTTCGCCATGTAGCGTACGTTGGCTTCCAGAGAGGCTTTCGCCAGGCCCATAACGTTGTAGTTAGGGATAGCACGCTCAGCGCCCAGGTAGGACAGAGTCAGCAGGGCTGCGCCCGGGTTCAGCATCGTGCGGCAGGATTTCGCCATCGCAACGAAGCTGTAGGAGCTGATGTCGTGAGCGATTTTGAAGCCATCACGGGTAACCGCGTTCACGTAGTCGCCGTCCAGCTGGTCGCCAGGAGCGAAGCCAATGGAGTGAACGAAACCGTCGAATTTCGGCCATGCTTTTGCCAGTTCAGCAAACATGCCGTCGATGCTTTCGTCTTGTGCAACGTCACATTCCAGAACGATGCTGGAACCCAGCTGCGCGGCAAACTCTTCAACACGGCCTTTCAGCTTGTCGTTCTGGTAGGTGAACGCCAGCTCAGCGCCTTCGCGATGCATTGCCTGTGCGATGCCGTATGCGATGGACAGTTTGCTGGCAACGCCAGTCACCAGAATGCGCTTACCGGAAAGAAAACCCATAGCTTTAATCCTTATATTCATTGCTAATTTTGCCTTGTAATTCATAGCGTTACAGGCAGTATTTCAAAATCATTCGAAATTAGCTCGAAATTATAGCCCACTCACAGCCCCTTGTGTCACGATATTTCTCGCTCTTCTCCGAAGACGCCTGCTCCGAAGAATGCGCCGCGGACTCGCGGGGGCTCAAAATTTCAGCATTCGTCCAGTATATCACCCGGCAACAGCTTCGCCTCATCCAACCAGCGAGGAAGCGCGATCCCGTAAGGGTATTCACGCTTTCCTGAGGTTGTCGATGAAGCGCGCGATGACGATAAAGAAAACCGGTACGAAGAAAATGGCGAGAAGCGTACCGCTAATCATCCCGCCAAATACGCCGGTACCGATGGCATGCTGCGTACTGTCGCTCGCACCACTGGCCAGCATCAACGGAACAACCCCTAAGGTGAAGGCTAACGACGTCATCAGAATAGGGCGCAGGCGCTGGCCGGCGGCATGAATGGTTGCCGCCAGCAGGGGCTGCCCCTGGCGATGGAGCTGCCTGGCAAATTCAACAATCAGAATGGCGTTTTTGGCCGACAGGCCGATAAGCGTAATCAGGCCGACCTTGAAGAAAACGTCATTCGTCATGCCGGCAACCGACACCGCGATCACCGCGCCGATAAGGCCCAGCGGAACGACCAGCATGACCGCAAAAGGAATAGACCAGCTCTCATACAGGGCGGCCAGGACCATAAACACGACCAGTATCGACAGGACGATAAGGCCCGGAAGCTGAGATTCTGATTTTCTCTCCTGCAATGAGCTCCCGGCCCACTCGCCCGCCATGCCCTGAGGTAAATCTCTGGACAAACTCTCCATAACCTTCATTGCGGTGCCGCTGGACTCTCCCGGCGCCGCACTTCCGGTAATGCGAATAGCCGAATATCCCTGATAACGCGTCAACTGCTGCGGCGCAACGTGCCAGGAAAGCGTGGCAAACGTTGATACCGGCACCATCTGCCCCATCCGGTTTTTCACTGATAATGTCAGTATCTGCTCAGGCTGCATTCGGTAGGGCGCATCGGCCTGAATAATCACCTGCTGAACGCGGCCGTTATTCGTATAGTCATTGACGTAATTTGAGCCCAGGGTGACGGAGAGCGTCTGGTTGATTTCATCAAACGAGACGCCCATCGCTTCCGCCTTTTCTCTGTCCACCTGGAGCGCAAGGCTTGTTCCTTCCGGCAGACCGTCTATATACACGTCACTCAGTTCAGGGCGCTGATTGGCCTGCAGGACCAGCGTGTCGGCAGCGCGCTTTAACGCCTCGTAGCCCAGTCCCGCTCTGTCCTGCACGTACCATGTGAAGCCCGACGAGGTGCCCATATCCGAAATGGCCGGCGGGAGCAGGCTCATCGTGACGGCATCAGAGACGTTAGCCATGCTGGCCTGTATTTGGTCGGCTTCCCCCTGGGCCGTCGAGCCCTGCCGATCTTTCCAGTCCTTCAGCGTGGTGAAGGCCATAGCCGAGTTTGGCCCTGAACCTGAAAATCCAAAGCCCAGGATCATAATGTTGCTTTCAATATCCGGCCGGGTCGCAATTTCCTCTTCAAATTTTTTAACCACGTTGAGGGTACGCTGCATCGTGGCATCTGAAGGCAACTGGATTGAGGACATAAAGTAGCCCTGATCTTCATCCGGCAGAAAAGACGACGGTAGCGAAGACAATCCCAAAAACAGCGCAGCACAAAGCGCAGCGTACAGGAGCAGCATACGCCCGGTTCGCTTCAGAACGGCACCCAGCCCGGCTTCGTAACAGGCGGTGAGCGAACGGAAGCGCGCGTTAAACCCGACCGCGAACCTTCCGCCTCCGCTCTTTCCTGCCTTATGCGGCTTGAGTAACGTTGCGCACAGGGCAGGCGTCAGCGTCAGGGCAAGAAACGCGGACAGCAGTATGGAAACCGCCATGGAAATACAAAATTGTCGGTAGATAATCCCGACGGATCCTTCCGCAAACCCCATGGGAATAAAGACGGCGGTCAGCACCAGCGTGATGCCAATAATCGCCGGGGTGATTTCCTGCATGGCTTGCCGCGTGGCGTCACGCGGGGACAGGCTTTTTTCCTCCATCAGTCGTTCAACGTTCTCCACGACCACAATGGCATCATCAACGATAATCCCTATCGCCAGCACCATGCCGAACATCGTCAGAATATTGATGGAGTAGCCGCTCAATAGCATCACCGTGAAGGTGCCAAGAAGGGCGACGGGAGCAACAATCGCCGGGATAAGCGTACAGCGTATCTTGTGCAGAAACAGCAGCATAACCAGGAAGACGAGGACCATCGCTTCTACAAATGTCTGAACAACCTTCATGATAGAAAGTTTCACAAACGGCGCGGTATCGAAGGGGATCGTAAACGCCATTCCTTCGGGTAACACCCGGGAAAGTTCGTCGATGCGCGCCCGTACGCCGGAAGCCGTACTCATCGCATTCGCACCAGGCGAGAGCTGGATTGCTGCCGCCGTTGCGGGCACGCCATTTTCACGGATACCAAAAGCGTAGCTTTGCAGACCAGATTCAATCCGCGCAATATCGGACAGCCTCAGGCGGGCGCCGGATGCGTCAGATTTCAGGGTGATATTGCTGAACGCCTCTACCGAGGAGAGCTGTCCCTTCACGGTGATGGGATACGCCACCCCTTGTCCTGCAGAGGCGGGCTCATCTCCCGTTTTGCCGGGCGAAACGAGGGCATTTTGCTGGCCAACGGCGGTAAGAACATCGCTTACCGAAAGCCCGTAGCCGTGGAGCTTCATGGGATCCAACCAGATGCGCAGCGCTTTTTCGCCGCCAAACAGCTGAACTTTCCCTACGCCGGGCACGCGACGAAGCTCGTCACTGACGTTTCTGGCAAAATAGTCGCTTAAATCGGCTTCCTCAAATTGACCCGTCGCGGACTTAAGCCCCACCATCATTAAAAAGCCAGAGTTAGCGGCCTCGACGTTAATCCCGTTTTGCCTTACCGCCTGAGGTAGACGAGGCTCGACGATCTTAATCTGATTTTGCAGATCCATCTGCGCCAGCTTGATGTCCGTGCCCGGTTTAAACGTGACGGTAATCGATGCCGAACCGGTTGTGTCACTGGATGATTCAAAGTAGAGCAAATTATCTACGCCAGAGATTTCGCGCTCGATTAACGATACCACCGACGTGTTCATGATATCGGGACTGGCCCCCGGATAACTGACGGAAATAATGATTCCAGGCGGTGCTACCGCCGGATACTGCGCAACCGGCAAACGGGGAATTGACAGGAGTCCTGCCAGAACGATAAAAAGCGCTACTACCCAAGCGAAAACGGGGCGTTCAATAAAAAAATGCGGCATTAAATTAACGTCCTGTTACGTGAATTTCATCATCAGTGGATACGCGCTTGCCGATATCCCTGAGCTGCGAAAATTTCTCAAGAAGCTGCGGCGCGTCATCGAGGCTCGTCGCGAACATCCACATGTAGGTCATCACGGAGTAAATATGTCCGGCGGTGATGCCGGTTGAGCGCGTCATCCAGACGATGGTCAGCGTAAAAAGCGCGGCAACGAGCACGCCAACCCACAAATAACCCCACGCTTCGCGGTCAGATAATGCGATACGTAAACGCGCCAGCGTGGAGTAATGTCGGTGAAGCGTGGCTGTGCCCGCCTTATGGACATAATCCACTTCTTTTTCCAGCCGATTATTCAGGCGCATGAACAGCCATTCATTTTTACGGGCATATCCTGAGACAAATCCGAGCAGGATAAATACAATCGCAAAGCACATGACGCCGGCCCAAAATTCAATAAACATCAACATAATTGCGGCACCAAAAAGTGAGCTCAGCGAGGTAATAAGCAGGGGAAGGTGCATTTCAAAGAAATCCACATATTCGCGCGAGAGCGTTACCCTGGCGGCGATCGCCGAATGGTTAAGCTGGTATTTGCGCTGTGCCTGGACGACGGAAACCGCGAGTCCGGCATAAATGCGTGCAAAGGTGCGCGTGTCTACGCTTCGTCTGGCCGCACCGATGAACCACATGCAAAGCACCATCAGGCCATACAGCGCGGCGTTAAGCGTTTCACCGGCGAGGATGGCATTTATCGCGATGCCAGCCAGAACGGGATAAAGTAAAAACGTCACGTTTTCGGCCACCACCAGGAAAAAAGTGACAACCAGTTTTTTCTGGTGCCGTATCGCGAGTTTTTTTAGCGAGCGCATCATACCGGCAGGTTCAGAAGAACGAAAATTATTATTACTGTTCATCATTATGGGTAAGTCATGTCAGACTTTGCAGTGAGTTATTTTTGTGTGAAAGAGTGAGGTAGAGACTCTACCGCGCGCCTGTTTAGCGGACATGGGCGGTTTATGGAGGACGTGTGGAGCAGCGGCTCAAATCATTCTCATAATGAGGTACAGCGGTGCTCCGCCAAAAAAAATGATCAAATAACACTCGTAGTAAAAGATCAGATCTTCGATATCGGGCATCGCGTTTAACAGTACGGTGAACGTAATAATGAGATAGACAAAAATCATCATCAGCCAGAAGGCGACGACGAGTAGCTCAGTCAACGCGCCGGCTTTATTTTGGATCATCAGAGAGACCACCGATAATGCGATGCAGCCATAGATAATGGGTGAAGAGAGCAGCGTCGAGGCGACTTTTTCATCCATTCTGTGCACCAGTACCAGCCAGGTATAAAGTAATCCCCACGACAGCAGCAGGAACAGGGAATATATACCCAGTTTTTTAGGAGAGAAATATTTAGAAAGTTCCATGTTCATTATTTCAGCCAACTTCATAAAATCTTTAAGAAACAGTGGTAATTTGCAACGCGCAATGCACAAAGGACTATGCCTCAATAGCGATTATGCGCGGACATTGTCGAGTCTTTATTGACTGAATGTGTAGGCTGTGTGGAGAAATAACCGGGCATTTAAATCAACCGGGAAATTTTCGAGACCACGGCACTTTTTCTCGGAGGCTGTGTCTTATTGTGCTAAAGATATCTGATAGCGTGCTCAAAGGGATTTCACCCACGGAGATAAAATGCACAAAAATACGCTGATCCTTATTGTTGAAGATGAAGACGAAATCGCCGATATACTGATGAGCTACTTAGAGCGTTCGGGAATGAAAACGCTCAGAGCCAGGCAGGGCGAGCAGGCCATAACGCTCAATCGCCTCCATAAACCGGATCTCATATTGCTGGACATTCACCTGCCCGTATGTGACGGCTGGAGCGTACTTACCACGCTTCGTCAGGAAAGCGCTGTCCCCGTCATTATGGTTTCCGCTCTCGATCAGGATGTCGATAAGCTCATGGGGCTGAGGCTGGGCGCGGATGATTACGTGATCAAACCCTTCAACCCTTCTGAAGTCGTCGCCCGGGTTGAGGCGGTGCTGCGCAGGACAAAACCCGCGCTTCAGCAGGCGGGTTCTCAGCCGCTCAGAACGCCATTTATTACGGTCTACCCGGATGACTTCTACGTGGAAGTCACCGTGGGGGCAGAGGTTGTCTCCCCGGTATTAACGACGACCGAATTTAAATTGCTCACATACCTGGTGAGATATCCGCGAAAGGTCTGCTCACGCGAAGAGCTACTCAACGCGTGTCTGCCGGAAGGGGATACACTCGACAGAACGGTCGATAGCCATATGAGCAAGTTGCGTAAAAAACTGGAGCTGGCCGGCCTTTACGGTGTTCCCGAGAGCATCAGAGGCATGGGTTACCGGCTTGGGGAAAAGAAATGAACAAAGAGTCTGTCCTGAGTCGTCAGATCTTAACGTATATGCTGTTGCTGACGTTTACGATTATTGCCATCGCCATACTCGGCTCCTGGTTTTTTTACTCCTTTATTCTGGATCACCTCCCGGGCGGCCCTGCAGCGGGCGATGACGAGCAGATGACTATGTGGGACTGGGCATGGATTGGGACCGCGACTACGATCAGTATGATTATTGCCCTCTTTTTCACGGTCAAACTTTCATCGCGGATACTCACCCCGCTAAACGCGGTAGCGTCCAGCCTGAAAAAGATTTCTCAGGGCGATCTGGACGCCAGGGCATTTTGCGCCAGTTCCCGGCTGGGTGAGATCAATCACCTGGTGACGGATTTCAATGAAATGGCGGAAAAATTACAGACGCTGGATATTCAGAGGAAATCCTGGAATGCCGCTATCGCGCATGAGCTGAGAACCCCGGTTACTATCTTACGCGGACGGCTTCAGGGGTTGGTTGACGGCGTTTTTACCCCGGACCCGGTGCTGTTTAATAATCTTCTCAAACAGACGGAAGGGTTAACCCGCCTGATTGAAGATCTCCGGGTTGTCAGTTCGGATGGCGGGGCGGGATACACGTTATGCCAGTCAAGAACGGATCTAAAAGGGACAATACAGAACGCACTCGATACGTTCATGCCCGAGTTCAGCCGTAAGGCATTTACCGTCAATACAGACCTGAGGGAGCAGCAGTGCGTATTCGATCCATTACGCATCAATCAGTGTTTGACCGTTTTATTTGATAATGCCTTACACTATTCAACCTCGCGCACGCTCATCGTGAAAAATGGCGTTTCTGATAAAGGCAATTATATCCTTATTCAGGACGGGGGACCGGGCATCCCCAGGGAGTTTCATGATTTCTTATTTCAGCCGTTTCAGCGCGATAATGGCGCCAGACATGTGAACCCGGAAGGCTGTGGCTTGGGCTTGTCGGTAGTAAAAGCCATCATGCTGGCTCATGGTGGCGATGTTTCCTATACCTTATCGACGCAAAACCACTCGATATTTAAACTCACCTGGCCCGACTCGTGAGCTTCAGCGGCAGGTCAAATCTGCCTGCCGGCGATAAATGCCATATTTTTCCTAACTTAGCATCCCATTCCTGCGGGGTAATCGTCAGCTTACCGCGTCTCGGGCTTAAGGTTATTTCGCTGAAATAGATTTCATCTTTTTTTAGCATAAGGTCAACGCGGCAGTAGTCAATTCCATCCGCCAGCTCCTGGGAGGCCAACAGTGCCTGACGGAACAAGAGCGGTTCGCCAGGCGTTGCTGAAGTATTCGGATATTCCATCCGGAAGGGTTGTAAGTTCCACTGCCTGTCATAAACGTTGATAAACCCTTTGCCGTTATCATCCGTAAAATCTGCTTCTACATAGTGGGCAACGCCATGAAAACAGTGGATCCTCAGCATTTCGGGCGTTGTGTTTCTGTCAGCATCGTCGAAGAGATCGACAAACGGCTCGCAAAGTATGCTCGGCGTAATGTTTTTGTACTGCCATTCGCGCGTGGTGTAGTAAAGATTTTTCTTTAACGCGAGGCTCAGCTTTTTACACGCTTCTTTTTCATTAAATTGCGCTTTGTTTGTACATATTATTGTGCTGCCGCTGTCATGGTTGCACTTAAGGACGAATTTGTCAGGAAGAATTGAAAAATCAATCTGCGACGGCCGGGTATAAACGCCAATTAATGGCACCGTTTTCACGCGCGTTGTTCTGGAGGAAACGTATGCCCGAACGGCGAGTTTATCGGCAAGCATCGTGTAGAAGTTATTATGGTCATAGACCAGACGATGACATATTTTTTCACTCAACGTCGTGGGCGAGTTAATGTCAGGAGTTTCCCCGGTTGCTTTCTTAAGCCTCACGGTATGAAAGTGCAGGTCCGTCATTAAAAATGAGAGGCATTTTCTGATGAGATACTCTGTGTATTTTAAAACGTAAGTGGCGGTGTTCATTTCTTCTCCTCCGTAATGTCCGGATATTCTGGAGAAGAACTGTTGATTGATATTGCTTAAAATATGGAGCAGGGATGGAGACGAAAATTAAAGGATTAAATAGCGCACGCAGGCTATTTAATCCATTAATTTAATGGGGCAGTTTTTGTGGAGCGTCGCGCTTAGCGGTCCTTTCTCCACGCATCGGCGGTTAATGCTTCACCGAAATGACCGGCAATCAGCCGTTTTGTCAGCTCATGAAGCGGAGAGGCCATCACATCCGCCGTGCTGCCGCGCTCGACCACTTCTCCCTGGTGCATGACCATCACCTGATCGCTGATGTGCTTCATCATTCCCAGATGCTGGGTAACGTAGATATACGAAATCCCTTGTTTTTCCTGCAATTCCAGCATCAGGTTAATCAGCTGCGAGCGCATCGACATATCCAGCGAGGCAAGTGCTTCATCCGCAATGATCACTTTTGGCCGCAAAATCAACGCACGCGCCAGACCCAGACGCTGTTTCTGGCCTGGTGCCAGCATATGCGGGTAGTAGCTTTCGTGATCCGGCAAGAGCCCAACCATACGCAGGGTTTCAAATACGCGCTTACGGCGCGCCTCTGGCTCCAGGTCGGTGTTCAGACGCAGCGGAAAATCGAGGATCTGAGAAATGCGCTGGCGCGGGTTAAGCGAGGTAGACGGATCCTGGAAGATCATGCGGATGCGCTGGCTGCGGAAAGAATAGTCGCCGAACGTCAGAGGATGATCGTCAATCAAAACTTCGCCTGCAGTGGGTTCAACCATGCCGGCGAGCATTTTCGCCAGGGTAGATTTCCCGGAACCGTTCTCGCCGATGATCGCCAGAGTCTGTTTTTCACGCAGCGTAAAGCTCAGCGGCTTCACCGCGTCGACAGTTTGACGATGAAACAGCCCCGTGCGGTAGCGAAAGGTCTTACTCAGGTTGCGGACTTCCAGTAAGGTTTCGACCATTTCACTCTCTCTCCATGTTCAGCGGGAAATGACAGGCGTATAGATGATTTTTGGCCCCGGTCAGGCGTGGTGTCTCGATACATTTACGCTGAGCATAGGGGCACCGCGGCCCCAGACGACAGCCTATCGGCAGGGATTCCAGCAGCGGAATCGCCCCCGGCAGGGTATTCAGGCGGCTCTTATGCGGCATCGCGCTGCCGAAATCCGGAATGGCGCGAATAAGCGCCTGCGTATACGGGTGGTGCGGCGCGCCGATCAGATCTTCACTCGGCGCGGTTTCGACCGTTTGCCCGCAGTACATGACGTCAATTTTATCCGCCCATTTGCTGAGCATTTGCAGGTCATGGCTGATCAGCAAAATGGTGGTGTTGTTATTCTGGTTGAGACGCGACAGCAGGCGGAAAATTTGCGCCTGCGTGGTGGGTTCCATCGCGTTGGTGGGCTCATCCGCAATCAGCAAACGCGGCTGATTTGCCAGCGCGATGGCAATCATCACTTTCTGACATTCGCCGTCGGTCAGCTCATAAGGAAAGCTGCGCATCGCATCTTTGTGATCTTTGATCCCGACGCGGTGTAAAAGCTCGATGGCGCGGCGCTTGCGCCAGCCAACGCGTTGCCACCAGCGGCCTTTATAGGTCCAGCCGGGAATGTTCTGCATGAGCTGTTTACCCACGCGTTCGGACGGATCGAGACAGGACTGCGGCTCCTGGAAAATCATCGAGACGTTATGCCCGACCAGCTTACGCCGCTCGCGGGGGGAGAGGCGCAGCAGATCGATATCGTCAAAACGCATACGGTCTGCCGTCACGCGCCAGTTGTCTTTCGCCACGCCGCATATAGCTTTGGCAATCAGGCTTTTTCCCGAGCCGGATTCCCCCACCAGCCCGCGAATTTCACCCTCCGCGAGGGTGATACTGATGCGATCGACGGCTTTAACCCAGCCTTCACCGGTTTTGAATTCGATGGTGAGGTTGCGAATATCAAGAAGCGGCATTATTGCACCCCCGCGTTAATTGCACGGCGAATACCGTCGCCCAGCAGGTTGATAAGCAGCACGCTCACCATAATGGCCGCACCCGGCAGCATGACCGTCCACGGTGCCACGTAGATTAACTCCAGCGCGTCGCCGAGCATCGCACCCCATTCGGGCGACGGCAGCTGTGCACCGAGATCGAGGAAGCCGAGCGCCGCGATGTCCAGGATTGCCATCGACAGGGCGCGGGTGATCTCTGTGACCAGCCCGGCGGCGATGTTGGGCAGTACGGCAAACCACAGAATGTTGAAGGTCGTCGCGCCGTCCAGACGCGCTGCGACGACGTACTCTTTTTCGAGTTCATCATGCACCATGCTGTAAACCGAGCGCACGATGCGGGGCAGGATAGCCAGCCAGACGGCGAACATGGCGTGCGACAGGTGCGGACCGGCAAAGGCAACAACAATGATTGCCAGCAGCAGAGACGGAATCGACAGCAGCGTATCCAGAATGTGGTTAAGCACCGCCGAACGCAGGCCATGGGTGGATCCCGCAAAAATACCGAGCGCCAGTCCGCAGACAGTGGCCGCGAACGTGACCACAAATGCGCCGCCCACCGTCGGGGCAGCACCGCTCAGCAGGCGGCTCAGCACGTCGCGTCCCAGGTCGTCCGTCCCCAGGAAGAAAGAGACTTCGCCGTAGCGCGACCAGGAAGGCGGCAGCAGCTGATAGCCAAGGAACTGCTGGTCGATGCCGTACGGCGCAAACCACGAGCCAAAGACGCAAAGCAACACCAGGCCGGCACAGCCGTAAAGGCCGATCATTGCCGTGGTGTCACCATAGAATTTACGCCACACGGTACGCAGCACGCCGGGCGTGCGCTTTTCACTGTATACGCTATCGTAAGGCATACCATTCCTTATGCTTCAATGGGTTAGCCATGGCACCCAGAATATCGGACAACACGTTAACAATAATCACCAGCGAGCCAATTACCATCACGCCCGCAGAAATAGCGGCGTAGTCCTGCTGGCGGATGGCGTTAATTAGCCATCGCCCCAGGCCCGGCCAGCTAAAGACCATCTCGGTGATCATGGCCAGCGTCAGCATGGTGGAAAACTGTAATCCCAGACGCGGAATTACCGGCGGCAGCGCGTTGTGCAGGACGTTGCGGCGCAGTATGGTCAGGCGGGACAACCCGCGCGTGGCGGCGGCTTTGACATAGTTCTGGTCAAACACCTCGATAGTGCTCAGGCGCATCAGGCGGATCACTTCGGTTGTTGGCGCAACCGCCAGCGTCAGCACCGGCAATACCATATGGCGCACGGCGCTGACGATCATCTCATGGCGCCACACCGAATCGGACAGCCACGCGTCAATGATGGCAAACCCCGTCACCGTTTTAACCGTATAGAGTAGGTCAAAACGACCCGAAACCGGCAGCCAACCCATCGTCAACGAGAAGAACAGCGTCAGCAGCAGCGCCAGCCAGAATACCGGGATGGAGAAGCCGAACAGGGCGAGGGCGCTGATAAACTTATCCTGCCATTTGTTGCGATAGATCCCGGCCAGCATACCCACAGGGATGCCGACCATCAGGGCAAAGCCGAAAGCCAGAATGCACAGCTCCATCGTGGCCGGGAAAACCTCTTTCAGCTGCTGGGAAATCAGCTGCCCGTTAATGCTGGACACGCCGAAATCCCAGTGCAGCAGCCCGTTAAACCAGAACAGCCAGGCATCCCACAGCGACGACCCCTGGAGCGGGGCGTGGGGCGTGAAATAGCTCAGGCTGAAGCCGACAAAGTTCAGGAAAAAGAGCGTCACCAGCAGCAAAAGGAGCCGACGTAAGGTAAAAATAATCATGGTTTTTTCACCTCTTGTTCTTTTTCACGCGACACGCCGGCAAACGAGGCGTTGCCGAACGGACTCAGCACCAGACCTTTAATATCATAACGATAGGCCTGAAGGCGCAGGGAAGAGGCCAGCGGCAGCACCGGCAGCTCCTGGGCAAGGATCTTCTGCGCTTCATCATAGGCGTCGATGCGTGAGGCCAGCTGCTGGGAAGCCAGCGCTTTTTGCAGCACGGCGTCAAACTCCCGGTTACACCAGTGGGCGTAGTTGGTCTGCGAATTAATCGCCGCGCAGCTTAGCAGCGGCCGGAAGAAACTGTCCGGATCGTTACTGTCGGTCGCCCAGCCGGTCAGGGTTAAATCATGATTCATGTCCATCAGGCGCGCCTCCTGGAAACGGCCCTCAACCGGTACGATGATCACTTTGACGCCCACCTGTGCCATATCTGCCTGCAGCAGTTCGGCGGTCTTGAGCGGACTCGGGTTCCACGCCTGGGAGCTGGTGGGCACCCAAAGCTGCAGCGTGAGGTTTTCCGCCCCCAGCGCCTTCAGCTGTTCACGTGCTTTGGCCGGATTGTATTCCGTAATTTTAGCTTCACCGTCATAGGCCCACGAGGCGCGCGGTAAAATTGAGGCGGCGGTTTCCGCCGTGCCGTAGTAGATCGACTGCATTAAACGCTGGTTGTTAATCGCCAGCGCCAGAGCGTGACGTACGGCAGGGTTATTCAACGGCGGCTTATCGGTGTTAAAGGCCAGATAAGCGATATTCATGCCGGGACGTAACGTCAGGCGCAGGCGCGGATCGTCACGCAAAATGGTGAGCTGGCTGGCCGCGGGCCAGGCGAGTACGTCGCACTCCCCGGTGAGCAGTTTTGACAGACGTCCTGTCCCGCCTGAACCGAGATCGACCACCACCTGCGGCATCAGCGGGGTGCCGCGCCAGAAATGCTCATGGCGCTGCAGGCGAATATACTGCCCGGCGCGGTATTCGGCCAGCTGGAACGGACCGGTGCCGACTGGCTGACGATCGAGCAACTCCTGACGATCTTTTTTCGTCAGGTTCGCCGCATATTCAGCGGACATGACCGACGCATAGTGGGTCGCCAGGTGCCAGAGGAAGGAGGCATCCGGGCGCGTCAGCGTAAATTCGACCGTGCGGTTATCCAGCTTACGCACGCTTTTGACGGTGTCGGCAAACTGCAGGCTGTCAAAATAGGGGAAGCTGCTGCCGTTAACGTTGTGCCACGGATGGTTACGGTTAAAAATGCGCTGGAAGGTAAAGACCACGTCATCCGCGTTCAGCTTGCGCGTGGGGGTAAACCACGGTGTGCGCTGAAATGCGACGTCATCGCGCAGATGAAAACGGTAGGTTGCGCCGTTGTCCAGCACTTCCCAGCTTTCCGCAAGCTCAGGCACAAGACGGTAGGTGTAAGGATCAACATCAAGCAGACGGTCGTAAAGCTGCGCGGCCAGGGTATCCACGATCAGGCCGCTGCCCGCTTTTTGCGGGTTGAAGGTGTCCACCTGGCCGCTTACGCAATAGACGAAGCCGCTGTCACGAATGTCAGGCTGCGGAGTTAGCCCGGGCGCGGCAAAGGCCAGGCTGCTAAACAGACCGAGAGCAAAAAAGGACGATAAAACCAGACGCATAATTTTTAAGGTTTTTAGGTTTGATCTGCAAAGTGTATCGCACTTACGCATGCTTCGTAAAAATGTCTGCGGGTAAGTGCTGATATTGTCAGCGCATTTGATGCTTTTTGAGCAATGCCCTTAACTGATGGTAGGTCAGACCCAGCAGTTCAGCCGCCCGTTTCTGGTTATATTTCGCCGTCTTCAGGCTTTGCTCCAGCAGCTGTTTCTCCTGGTCGTTCTGGAACTGGCGTAAATCAAGGGGAAGAGTAGGGGCATCGCCTGAAGACGTTGGTGCGGATAGCGGCGGCGCGCTGCGCTGAAAAGGATCGATAATAATATTGTCCAGCTCCGTCTCGCTGCTGCCGTGACGATAGACGGAGCGCTCCACGACGTTTTTCAGTTCGCGGATATTTCCCGGCCAGTGGTAAGCCAGCAGTGTTTCTTGTGCATAATCGCTGAAGCCGGGGAACAGCGGCAGTCCGAGCTCGCGGCACATCTGAATCGCAAACTGGTCTGCCAGCAGCATGATGTCGCTTCTGCGCTCGCGCAGCGGAGGAAGTTGAACGACGTCAAAGGCCAGGCGGTCAAGCAGGTCGGCACGGAATTTCTCCTCCGCCACCATCTCCGGCAGGTTGGCGTTCGTGGCGCACACCAGGCGTACGTTAACCTGCAGCGGCTGGCTGCCGCCGACGCGCTCCAGCTCGCCGTACTCAATCACGCGCAGCAGTTTTTCCTGCACCAGCATGGGCGCGGTGGCCAGCTCATCCAGAAAAAGCGTACCGCCGTCGGCGCGCTCAAAGCGTCCGGGATGGCGTTTCTGGGCACCGGTAAACGCCCCTGCTTCATGGCCGAAGAGCTCGGTGTCGAGCAGGTTTTCATTCAGCGCCGCGCAGTTAAGGGAAATAAAGGGACCATCCCAGCGCCCGGATAAATAGTGCAGACGGTTGGCTATCAGCTCTTTCCCCGTTCCACGTTCACCGACGATCAGCACCGGTTTGTTGAGCGGCGCCAGGCGAGAGACCTGTTCCAGCACTTCGAGAAAGCTGTTTGCTTCGCCGAGTAAATTGTCTTTGTATCCGGGCATGATGAAATTAACCACTCCTTAGCGATATTCACCAGTGAAGAATAGTCCGTTGCTGCATAAAAATCAATCAGTGTTAGTAAAATCAATAAGATAAAAAGTTGGCATGATGTTTGTATTATCTGCACAGCAGGGCATAGCCCGATAACAGAACTATGAGGATTTGATTATGGGTATTTTTTCTCGTTTTGCCGACATCGTGAACGCCAACATCAACTCGCTGCTTGAGAAAGCAGAAGATCCGCAGAAGCTGGTACGCCTGATGATTCAGGAGATGGAAGACACGCTGGTTGAAGTGCGTTCTACCTCCGCCCGCGCGCTGGCGGAGAAAAAACAGCTTACGCGTCGCATTGAACAAGCTACCGCTCAGCTGAACGAATGGCAGGAAAAAGCGGAACTTGCGCTGCGCAAAGATAAAGAAGATCTGGCCCGTGCGGCGCTGATCGAAAAACAGAAGCTGGCCGATATGGTCGCGACGCTCGAGCATGAAGTGACGCTGGTGGACGACACGCTCACCCGTATGAAGAAAGAGATTGGTGAGCTTGAAAACAAACTGAGCGAAACCCGCGCGCGTCAGCAGGCGCTGACCCTGCGTCACCAGGCGGCAAGCTCCTCCCGCGACGTGCGTCGTCAGCTGGACAGCAGTAAGCTCGATGAAGCGATGGCGCGTTTTGAATCGTTTGAACGTCGTATCGACCACATGGAAGCGGAAGCCGAAAGCCACGGCATCGGCAAGCAGAAGTCGCTGGATCAACAGTTCGCCGATCTGAAGGCTGATGATGAAATCAGCGAGCAGCTGGCTGCACTGAAAGCCAAAATGAAGCAAGACAACCAATAATAATTCCTGCGGCACCTGAGCGTGCCGCATCATAAGACAAGGAGTACACATGAGCGCGCTTTTTCTGGCCATTCCCCTGACAATTTTCGTGCTGTTCGTTTTGCCAATTTGGCTATGGCTGCACTACAGCAACCGTTCTTCTCGGGGCGAACTCTCCCAGAGTGAACAACAGCGTCTGGTGCAGCTCTCCGACGAAGCGAACAAAATGCGCGAACGCATTCAGGCGCTGGAAGCCATCCTGGATGCTGAGCATCCAAACTGGAGGGACCGTTAATGTCTGGACTGAATCTGAACAAAAAGCTGTGGCGAATTCCACAGCAGGGCATGGTGCGCGGCGTTTGCGCCGGGCTGGCTCACTATCTTGATGTCCCGGTTAAACTTGTCCGCGTGGTCGCGGTGCTATCGATCTTCTTCGGCCTGGCGTTTATTACCCTGGTGGCATACATCGTCCTGTCGTTTGTTCTTGACCCGATGCCGGAAGGAGAACTGGCTGTGGAGGGAGCCCCGACCAGCAGCGATCTTCTCAATGCCGTTGATGAGCAACTCGCCGCCGGTGAGAAGCGGCTACGGGAAATGGAACGCTATGTCACGTCGGATACCTTTACGCTGAGAAGTCGCTTTCGTCAGCTTTAAGAGAGAGATGAGATGAAACAACACTGGCAACAGGCCGGTCAGAGGGTAAAACCCGGCCTGAAAATCGCAGGTAAACTGGTCCTGCTGACCGCGTTACGGTTCGGCCCGGCAGGTGTCGCGGGCTGGGCAATAAAATCCGTTGCCCGCAAGCCGGTAAGAATGGTGCTGGCCGTGGCGCTCGAACCGCTGTTGCAAAAGGTGGCAAAACGGCTTTCTCGCCGCTACTTATCCCAATAATTCCCGCAGGCGTTAGCCCTTACCCTGACGGGGGGAGGGACTGGCGACGGTTAACCGCGTTTCCTCTTTTCCCCGTTCTTTCTTTGCGGCAGCTCACAATATTGCGCTGAGCTGCTTTGCAATCACCTTTTTCTCCTCTCTGGTCCGTTGACAGATATTTTTCATGGGAGTAGATTGCCACTTCGTGGGACCGCTACCATGGAAAATAAAATGGATACAAAAATTAAAGAGATCATTAATTTTGTTTACGGGGAAACGTTTTCTGAAGCCCATCTTAATGTGCTGCTGGAAAATATTGAAAAGGCCGCTTCTGTTATTACGGAAAAACGTAAAACGGGTTGGGATGAAAAAGACGTTGTCCTCATCACCTATGCCGATCAGTTTTCAGCGAAAGGGGAGAAGGCGCTGCCTGTTTTTACACGTTTTTATAACAGGTGGCTTTCTCATTCTTTTTCTCATGTCCATCTCTTGCCTTTTTATCCATGGTCTTCGGACGACGGGTTTTCTGTTATTGATTATCATGAGGTTGCACCGGAAACCGGAACGTGGCGAGACGTTGCCGAATTAAAACAGTCAGCCAGTTTAATGTTCGATTTCGTATGCAACCATATGTCGGCCAAAAGTAAATGGTTCGCTAATTACCTGAAGCAAATTCCTGGGTATAGCGATTTCTTTATTTCTGTCGATCCTGAAACAGATTTATCCGCGGTGACGCGTCCGCGTGCTTTACCGCTTCTTACGCCTTTCACGCTGCATGACGGCAGCGTGCGACACCTGTGGACCACCTTCAGCGAGGACCAGGTTGATCTCAATTTCGCCTCTCCGCATGTGCTGATCGCGATGGTCGACGTGCTGCTGCATTATCTTATTGAAGGGGCGCGATACATTCGTCTGGATGCTGTAGGCTTCATGTGGAAACTACCCGGAACAAACTGCATCCACCTTGAGCAAACCCATCAGCTCATCCAGCTTTTCCGCGCCATTACCGAGGCTGTCGCCCCGGGAACGGTGATTATCACCGAGACGAACGTTCCGCATAAAGATAACGTTGCTTACTTTGGTAACGGTGAAAATGAAGCGCAGATGGTTTATCAGTTCTCTTTGCCGCCGCTGGTGCTGCATGCGGTGCATTGTCAGAACGTCCGGACGCTGAGCCAGTGGGCGGCGTCGCTGACGTTGCCTTCCACGAAAACCACCTGGTTTAACTTCCTTGCCTCGCATGACGGGATTGGTCTGAATCCGTTACGCGGAATTTTACCCGAGTCGGAAATCCTCTCGCTTGTGGAAAAACTTCAGGCTGAAGGAGCGTTGGTTAACTGGAAAAATAACCCGGATGGCACACGCAGTCCTTATGAAATTAATGTGACCTATCTGGATGCATTAAGTACGCGTAACAGTCCTGACAGCCAACGGATTGCCCGTTTTATTCTGGCGCATGCAGTCCTTTTAAGCTTCCCCGGCGTACCTGCGGTTTATATCCAGAGCATTCTCGGTTCCCGTAATGATTATGCAGGTGTTGAGCGCCTGGGATACAACCGTGCGATTAATCGTGAGAAATACACGGCAGGGAAAATTGATGGTGAGCTTGAAGATAAAAATAGCCTGCGCTCTCAGATCTATTGCTCGTTAAGCCAGTTAATTGCGCTGCGTCGGGCAGAGAAAGCATTTCACCCTGACAGTGAGGCTTATTTTAGCGCGTCAGGTGAACATGTTTTAAAAATCGTTCGCGTGGCGGGTTGTGGTGAAAAAATAATGGCGCTGTTTAATTTCAGTGACGGCATTCAAACGGTGGAATCCGATATTCAATCCGGAAATGACTTGATCACCGGAAACGATATTACAGACAAAAAACTGACCCTATATCCATGGCAGGTGTTGTGGATTAAAGAAAACTAAAAAGGACCTTAAAAATGAAAATGCCCAGAATCGTGCTGATTTCAGCACTGGTTTCGTGCGCCTTGTTATCAGGCTGCAAGGACGACAAAAAGACTGCTGTCACTATTGAGTTTATGCACTCGTCAGTTGAGCAGGAGCGCCAGGCGGTAATCACGAAGCTTATCGAAAAGTTCGAGAAAGAGAACCCCGGCATCACGGTGAAACAGGTGCCGGTCGAAGAGGATGCCTACAATACCAAGGTCATTACGCTCGCCAGAACGGGCGCGCTGCCAGAGGTGATTGAAGTCAGCCATGACTACGCGAAAGTTATGGACAAGGAACAACTGCTGGATCGCAAAGCTATCGGCGAAGCCATTAAAGCGGTAGGCGAGGACACCTTCTATGACGGCATTTTGCGTGTTGTTCGTACGGAAGACGGTTCTGCCTGGACGGGGGTGCCAGTCAGCGCCTGGCTATCCGGCGTCTGGTATCACAAAGATGCGCTTGCTGCGGCGGGTATCCAGGAGCCGCATAACTGGGAACAGCTGCTGAAAGCCAGCCAGAGGCTCAACGACCCGGCCAAAAAACATTACGGCATTGCGCTGCCCACCGCCGAAAGCGTGATGACAGAGCAGGCATTCTCCCAGTTTGCGCTTTCCGGCGGCGCGAACGTTTTTGATGCCAAAGGGAACGTCGACATCGATACCCCTGAAATGGCAAAAGCCCTGGCGTTTTACAAAGATCTGGCCGCGACCACCATGCCGGGTTCAAACGACGTCATGGAGATCAAAGATGCCTTCATGAACGGTTCTGCGCCTATGGCGGTTTACTCCACCTACATCCTTCCGGCGGTATTCCAGGACGGAAACCCTGCCAATCTGGGCTTCGTCGTCCCAACAGAAACCTCTTCTGCTGTTTACGGCATGGTCACGTCGCTGACGATTACCACCGGTCAAACCGAAGATGAAACTCAGGCGGCTGAGAAATTTGTGACCTGGATGGAGCAGGCTCAAAACGCAACTGACTGGGTCATGATGTCGCCCGGCGCGGCACTGCCGGTGAACAAGCTGGTGGTGTGCACCGATACCTGGAAAAACAACGATGTGATTAAAGCGTTTGGACAACTGCCTTACGAACTGATTGCGCAGTTCCCGAATGTGCAGGTGTTTGGCGCGGTGGGGGACAAAAACTTCACACGCATGGGCGATGTTACCGGGTCCGGCATCATCAGTTCCATGGTGCATAACGTCACGGTGGGGAAAAAAGATCTCAGCAACACGCTTAGTAACAGCCAGAAGCGTCTGACCGATCTGATTTCACAACGATAGGAGCGCTCTGCGGAAGGAAATTATGAAGACGTTGTTTTCTGGTCGTTCAGATATGCCTTTCGCCATGCTGCTGTTGGCCCCCAGCCTGATTTTGCTGGGGGGCCTGGTGGCCTGGCCAATGATTTCCAATATTGAAATCAGTTTCTTACGTCTGCCGCTTAACCCGCGCATTAGCGCTGTGTTTGTCGGGCTGGATAATTACATTCGCATTCTCAGTGATGCAGCATTCTGGCACTCGCTGTGGATGACGTTCTGGTACACCGCGCTGGTGGTGATCGGCAGCACGGGGTTGGGTCTGGCGGTTGCGATCTTCTTTAACCGTGAATTCCGTCTGCGGAAAACGGCACGTTCACTGGTGATTTTGTCCTACGTCACCCCGTCCATTTCGCTGGTGTTTGCATGGAAATACATGTTCAACAACGGCTACGGCATTGTGAACTATCTGGGCGTTGACCTGCTGCATCTGTATGACCAGGCCCCCCTGTGGTTCGACAATCCTGGCAGCAGCTTTGTGCTGGTGGTGTTGTTCGCCATCTGGCGCTACTTCCCGTACGCGTTCATTTCGTTCCTCGCGATTTTGCAGACCATTGATAAGTCGCTGTATGAAGCGGCGGAAATGGACGGCGCGAATGCCTGGCAGCGTTTTCGAATCGTTACGCTGCCCGCGATTATGCCGGTGCTGGCAACGGTAGTGACGCTCCGCACTATCTGGATGTTCTACATGTTTGCGGATGTCTATCTGTTGACGACTAAGGTCGATATTTTGGGCGTCTACCTCTACAAAACGGCATTCGCTTTCAACGATTTGGGTAAGGCTGCGGCGATCTCCGTCGTGCTGTTTGTGATCATCTTCGCGGTGATTCTGCTGACCAGAAAAAGGGTAAACCTCAATGGCAACAAATAAACGCGTACTGAGCCGTATTGGTTTTTATCTCGGTCTGGCGGTATTCCTGGTCATCATGCTGTTCCCGTTCTTCGTGATGCTGATGACGTCATTCAAGAGCGCGAAAGAGGCGATATCGCTTAACCCGACCATTTTGCCTCAGGCGTGGACGCTGCAGCATTACGTCGACATCTTTAATCCGCTGATTTTCCCGTTCGTGGACTATTTCAAAAACAGCATGGTGGTGTCGCTGACCTCCTCGGTGATTGCCGTGTTTCTCGGCACGCTGGGGGCTTACGCCTTGTCCAAACTGCGTTTTAAGGGCCGCACGACGATCAACGCGAGTTTTTACACCGTCTACATGTTCTCCGGAATATTGCTGGTGGTGCCGCTGTTCAAAATCATCACTGCCCTTGGGATCTACGACACCGAGCTGGCGCTGATTATCACCATGGTGACCCAAACGTTACCGACAGCGGTGTTCATGCTGCGCAGCTATTTCGACACCATCCCGGACGAAATCGAAGAAGCCGCGATGATGGACGGCCTTAACCGCCTGCAAATCATCTTCCGCATCACCGTGCCGCTGGCGATTTCCGGGCTCGTATCGGTGTTTGTCTACTGCTTCATGGTGGCGTGGAACGACTATCTGTTTGCGTCCATTTTCCTGTCCAGCGCCAGCCATTTCACCTTGCCGGTCGGGCTGAACACGCTCTTTAGCACGCCAGATTATATCTGGGGTCGCATGATGGCGGCATCGCTGGTGACGGCGCTTCCGGTGGTCATCATGTACGCCCTGTCTGAACGTTTTATTAAAAGTGGTTTGACCGCCGGCGGCGTGAAGGGCTGAGGCGGCCAATTTTAACAAGGAGTCAGTCATGAAAAAATTAGTTGCGACAGCGCCTCGTGTAGCGGCGCTGGTGGAATATGAAGATCGTGCTGTGGGAGCACATGAAGTGAAAATTCGTGCACGCTTTGGCGCGCCGAAGCACGGCACTGAAGTCGTGGATTTCCGCGCGGCAAGCCCGTTTATTGACGAAGAGTTCAACGCGGAGTGGCAGATGTTCACGCCGCGTGAAGAAGGGACGGCCCGCGGGATCGAATTCGGTAAGTTCCAGCTGGGCAATATGATTGTTGGCGAGATTATCGAATGCGGTGATGACGTCACTGAATATCAGATCGGCGACAGCGTCTGCTGCTACGGCCCGCTGCAGGAAACGGTGATCGTTAACGCGGTGAACAACTACAAGCTGCGCAAAATGCCGCAGGGTGCGTCCTGGAAAAACGCCGTTTGCTACGATCCGGCGCAGTTCGCCATGAGCGGCGTGCGTGATGCCAACGTCCGCGTGGGCGACTTTGTGGTCGTGGTCGGTCTGGGAGCCATTGGGCAGATTGCGATTCAGCTGGCGAAAAAAGCCGGTGCGTCAGTGGTTATCGGCGTTGATCCAATCGAACACCGCTGTGAGATCGCCCGTCGTCACGGCGCGGACCACTGTCTGAACCCAATAGGCACTGATGTCGGTCTGGAAATCAAAAAGCTGACCGGGAAGCAGGGCGCGGACGCGATCATCGAAACCAGCGGCTTTGCAGATGCGCTGCAGTCCGCGCTGCGCGGACTTGCCTACGGCGGCACCATCTCCTATGTAGCTTTCGCAAAACCGTTCGCGGAGGGCTTTAACCTCGGCCGCGAAGCGCATTTCAATAACGCGAAGATTGTCTTCTCCCGCGCCTGCAGCGAACCCAACCCGGACTACCCGCGCTGGAGCCGTAAGCGTATCGAAGAGACCTGCTGGGAACTGCTGATGAACGGTTATCTCAATTGTGAAGATCTGATCGACCCGGTCGTGACCTTCGCCACCAGCGCTGAAAGCTACATGAAATATGTGGACCAGCATCCGGAACTGAGCATAAAAATGGGCGTCACTTTTTAAGCTAAGGAGAGCAAAACATGAAAATCGCAACACAAAATCAGGCCTTTTTCCCGGTCAATATCATGGAGAAATTCCAGTACATCAAAGCGATGGGTTTTGATGGTTATGAAATTGACGGCAAGCTGCTGGTGGAAAACCTCGCCGAGGTAAAAGCGGCGATTAAGGCCACCGGTCTGCCGGTGACGACCGCTTGCGGCGGATACGATGGCTGGATCGGCGACTTCATCGAAGAACGCCGTTTGAACGGGTTACAGCAGATCGAACGCATTCTGGAAGCGCTGGCTGAAGTGGGCGGCAAGGGCATTATCGTGCCTGCTGCCTGGGGAATGTTTACCTTCCGTCTGCCGCCAATGACCTCCCCACGCAGCCTGGACGGTGACCGCAAAGCCGTAAGCGCCTCCCTGCGCTGGCTGGATGAGGTGGCGGCGCGCACCGGAACAACCGTCTACCTGGAGCCGCTGAACCGCTATCAGGATCATATGATCAACACCCTGGCTGACGCGCGTCGCTATATCGAAGAGAACGGTCTGAAGCACGTGCAGATCATCGGCGATTTCTATCATATGAACATTGAAGAAGACTCGCTGACGGATGCGCTGCATCGGAACCGCGATCTGCTTGGCCATGTGCACATCGCCGATAATCACCGCTACCAGCCGGGCAGCGGCAGCCTCGATTTTGCCAGCCTGTTCGATCAGCTGCGTGCGGATAACTACCAGGGTTACGTGGTATATGAGTGCCGTGTTCGCGCCGATGATCCGGCTCAGGCATACCGGGATTCGCTCACTTATCTGCGTAAATGCTAAGGATGACGAGCGTGATGAGTGCTTCTACACCTTCGCCTCTGCGCGTCGCCATCATTGGCGCCGGGCAGGTCGCGGATAAAGTGCACGCCTCGTATTACGCCACGCGCAGTGATGTTCAGATGGTGGCTGTTATGGACAGCCACCCTGAACAGGCTCGGGCGTTTGCGGAACGTCATGGTATTTCCTCGGTATGGCAGGATGCGCGAGACATGCTCGAGGCGGTTAAGCCGGATGCGGTGAGCGTCTGTTCGCCTAACCGGTTTCATTTCGAGCACGTCATGGCTGCGCTGGAAGCAGGCTGCCACGTGATGTGTGAAAAACCGCCTGCTATGACGCCGCAGGAGGCCGATCGGATGCGCCTGGCTGCGCGCAAGGCGGGAAAAGTGCTGGCGTATGATTTTCACCATCGTTTTGCCCTGGATACTCAGCTGCTGCGCGATGCGGTAATGAACGGAACGCTCGGAGAAATTTACTTCACGATAGCGCAGGCGCTGCGTCGCTGCGGTGTGCCAGGGTGGGGCGTTTTTACCAATAAATCGCTACAGGGCGGTGGTCCGCTGATTGATATCGGCATCCATATGCTTGATGCAGCAATGTATGTTCTGGGGTTCCCGGCGGTAAAACGGGTGACCGCGCATAGCTATCAGAGGCTGGGCAACCGTAAAAGCAGCGGTCAGTTTGGCGCGTGGGATCCCACGCAGTTTACCGTGGAAGATGCTCTGTTTGGCACGATTGAATTTTGCAACGGCGGCATTCTGCGTCTGGACACGTCGTTTGCGCTTAATATCCGCGAGCAATCGATCATGAACGTCGCATTCTGTGGTGAAAAGGCGGGTGCCACGCTGTTCCCGGCGCACATCTACAACGACGAAGCTGGTGTTTTACAAACTCTTACCCAGCGCGAAGAGGCTGACGACCAACGCCACCTGCGCAGTATGGATGCCTTCGTGCGGCATGTGCAGGGAGAACCCGTCATGATCGCTGATGCGGAGCAGGGGCTGGTTATACAGCAGCTCGTCGCCGCGCTGTATGAATCTGCAGAAACAGGGGAAAGCGTGACGTTATGCTAAACGTGTCTGTATTAACCGACCCGGGCTTTTGTCCACACAGCCTGAATAAATACGCCTCCATCATGGCCTGCGGTAATGGCTACATGGGTATCCGCGCTGCGCACGAAGAAGATTACACCCAGCAAACCAGAGGCATGTATCTTGCGGGTCTCTATCATCGTGCTGGTCGCAACGAGACCACTGAGCTGGTCAATCTGCCGGATATCATCGGTATTGATGTTGAGCTGGATGGCGTCAATTTCACGCTCCTGTCAGGCGAAATCCTCGAGTGGCAGCGCGAGCTGGCGTTTGCCAATGGCGAACTTAGTCGCTGCGTCGTCTGGCGCTCGCCTGACGGGAAACGCTATCGTCTGGAGAGCCGTCGTTTTGTGTCGCTGGTCCAGTTGCCCTTAGTGGCCATGCAGCTTTCCATCACGCCGCTCGATGCCGTCGCGCACGCCGTGCTGCAAACCGGCATTGACGCAACGCAAACGAACAGCGGCAGACAGCATCTGGATGAAGTGTCGGTCAGAGTGTTCGATCAGGAATACATGCAGGGCGTGTATGAAACGCAGGACCGCGCGTCTGAGATTGCTGTTTCAGCGTATTGTCAGCTCTCAGCGAAGAGCGACAGCTGTTTTACCGCCAAAAATCGTCGTCTCAGCGCTCATCATTCGCTGACGATTGCGAAGGGTGACACTGTCACGCTTGAAAAAATCGTCTGGGTGGCACATCGCAGTGATAAGGCACTGTCGCAGGCGTCTTTCGCCCGCAACGCGCTGGCCGATCTCAAAGTCTGTGCGGCAAGAGGCTACGACGCCTTGCTTGAGAGTTCGGCGTGTGCCTGGCAAGAGGTCTGGCGCGACGCTCGGGTGGAGGTGGACTCTACGGAACATCAGGATCAGATGGCGCTGGATTACGCTGTCTGGCATTTGACGGCCATGACGCCAGCCCATGATGAGCGAAGCAGTATCGCCGCCAAAGGGCTGACGGGCGAGGGGTATAAAGGCCACGTCTTCTGGGATACCGAAATTTTCCTGCTGCCTTTCCATCTCTTCACGCGTCCCCAGACCGCCCGTAGCCTGCTGCGCTATCGTTGGCTCAACCTGGCCGGTGCGCGGGAAAAAGCCCGTCGCAACGGCTGGCCCGGCGCGTTGTTCCCATGGGAAAGCGCCGGCAGCGGGCTGGAAGAGACGCCGGAGTTCGCGGCTATCAACATCCGAACCGGCACGCGTCAGAAGGTGGCCTCCGCGCTGGCGGAACATCACATCGTGGCGGACATCGCCTGGGCCGTCGTCGCTTACTGGCAGGCGACGCACGATGAGACCTTTATGCGGAATGAAGGTCTGACGCTCTTGATGGAAACCGCTGCGTTCTGGATGGGCCGCGCGACGGAAATTAATGGTCGTCTCGAAATCCATGACGTTATCGGACCTGACGAATACACCGAGCATGTGAACAACAACGCTTATACCAACTATCTGGCCTGGCACAACGTCGCCTGCGCTCGTCAGTTTATGACGATGTTTGGGCGCGAGGATGAAGGTTTTACGCAGAAAGCGACACGGTTCCTGACGCGCTTATGGCTGCCGGAGGCCAATTCAGACGGTGTGATCCCGCAGGATGATACCTTTATGGCAAAACCTGCCATCGATCTGAGCCGCTACAAAGCCAAAGCGGGTAAGCAGACCATTCTGCTCGATTATTCCCGCGCGGAAGTCAACGACATGCAGATCCTTAAGCAGGCCGATGTGGTGATGCTCACCTACCTGTTGCCGGAGCGGTTTACCCCGCAGCAGTGCGCCGCCAATCTGGCGTTCTACGAGCCCCGCACGATCCATGATTCTTCGCTGAGCAAGGCCATTCACGGCATTGTGACTGCCCGCTGTGGTGACGTCGAAGGTGCCTACGCCTTCTGGCGCGATGGCGTCGCCATTGATCTTGGGGACGACCCACACAGCTGCGATGACGGAATTCACGCTGCTGCGACCGGCGCTATCTGGTCCGGCGTCATTCAGGGCTTTGCCGGTGTGCAGATTGTAGAAGGGGAGCTGCATCTTGCGCCGAAACTGCCAGCTCACTGGCAGAAACTCACATTCCCTCTGCGCTGGCGGAACGCGACGCTGCACTTCACCTATGAAAATGAGGTGTTAACCATAGAAGCTTCGGCACCTGCCACGCTGACGCTGTGGGGCAAAACGCTACATGTATCGGGGCGGAAAATTTGCGCTTATAAGGATTTTCTTGCATCTGAAAATGGGACCGCTACCACGGAGGGGCGCCATGACGCTTAAGGCTGTTGTATTCGATCTGGACGGTGTGATCACCGATACCGCGCACCTCCATTTTCTGGCCTGGCGTGCAGTGGCTGACGAAATCGGCATCACCTTCGACGAAGCGTTTAACGAACAGCTGAAGGGGATTAGCCGCATGGATTCCCTTCAGCGCATCCTGAAGCATGGCGGGAAAGAGGGGACGTTTAGCGATGAGCAGTGCCTCGCGGTGGCGACGAAGAAAAACGCGCTCTATGTCCAGTCTCTGGCGTCGCTAACGGAGGATTCACTGCTTCCCGGTATTCGCGACGTGCTGGCGGATATCCGTGCGGCGAAGGTCAAAGTTGGGCTCGCCTCCGTTTCCCTGAATGCTCCGGGGATCCTGCACGCGCTTGGCATTCATCAGGCCTTCGATTTTTGCGCCGATGCTTCCCGTATTCGCCGCTCAAAACCAGACCCGGAGATCTTCCTCGCCGCCTGTTTAGGCCTGAATGTGCGTCCTGACGCGGCTATAGGTATCGAAGATGCACCTGCAGGCGTTGAGGCGATCAACGCGGCGGGAATGCTATCGGTTGGGATTGGAGCTGGCCTGAACCATGCGGGATTACAACTTCATTCAACGCGGGAACTGACCTGGAAATGCCTGACCGAGTTTTGGGCATCCCGGACGTATTGCTAAGGAATTAACAATGGCTCAACTGTCCCTGAAACACATTCAGAAAATCTATGATAACCAGGTCCACGTGGTTAAGGATTTCAATCTCGAAATCGAAGACAAGGAGTTCATCGTCTTCGTTGGGCCTTCGGGCTGCGGTAAATCCACGACGCTGCGAATGATTGCCGGTCTGGAGGAGATCAGCGCGGGTGAACTAATTATTGACGGGGTGTGCATGAATGACGTGCCCGCCAAGTCTCGGGATATTGCGATGGTCTTCCAGAACTATGCGCTTTATCCGCATATGACGGTCTACGACAACATGGCGTTTGGCCTGAAGATGCAAAAAATTGCGCCTGCGGTTATCGAAGAACGCGTTAACTGGGCGGCACAGATCCTCGGTTTACGCGAGTATCTCAAGCGCAAACCCGGCGCGCTGTCCGGCGGCCAGCGTCAGCGCGTGGCGTTGGGCAGGGCGATCGTGCGCGAAGCGGGCGTGTTCCTGATGGATGAACCGCTTTCCAACCTCGATGCCAAGCTTCGCGTGCAGATGCGGGCTGAAATCAGCAAGCTGCACCAGAAGCTCAACACCACCATGATTTACGTGACCCACGATCAGACGGAAGCCATGACCATGGCGACCCGCATCGTGATCTTAAAAGACGGCATTATTCAGCAGGTCGGTGCACCGAAGCAGGTGTACAACGAACCGGCAAACATGTTTGTTGCAGGATTTATTGGATCGCCAGCCATGAACTTTATTCGCGGCGCTATCGACGATCGCTATTTTGTTACGGAAACGCTGCGTCTGGCGATCCCGGAGGACAAGCTCGCTTCACTGAATGCCGCAGGGTATCAGCGCAAAGCCGTGGTCTTTGGGATCCGCCCGGAAGATATTCTCACGCTGCAGAGCCGAGGTGAGAATATCGCGGCGAAAGTCAGCGTAGCCGAACTGACCGGCGCGGAGTTCATGCTTTACGCCACCGTTGGCGGCCATGAGCTGGTTGTGCGCGCTGGCGCGGCGAATGATTATGCCTCTGGGGATAATATCGACATCCAGTTCGATATGAACAAGTGCCATTTCTTCGACGCTGAAACCGAAGCGGCTATTAGATAAGAAAGGTGTTCGCCGGAAATGCAAATTTCCGGTTTTTTTGTTTGTTACTTATAAAGGGAAAATTAAATGGGTACTCTACTAAGAAGTGCTGCGCTCGTGCTGTGCGCAGGGGTTAGCTGTGCACAAGCATCAGAAACAGCGAAACAGTGGGAGTTTAATATCGGCGCGATGTATGAAATCGAAAACGTTGAGGGGCAGGGCGACGATAAAGATGGATTATATGAACCTTCCGTATGGTTTAATGCAACCTGGGATGCGTGGACTATTTCGCTGGCGATGTATCAGGAGGGGCCGGTTGATTACAGCAGTATGACCCGTGGAACCTATTTCGACCGTCCTGAATTTGAATTACGCTATCGCTTTATCGGAACCGATGATTTTACTTTCGGTCTGACCGGTGGTTTCCGTAATTATGGCTACCACTTTAAAGATGAACATGGTGCCAAAGACGGCAGCGCGAATATGCAGCGCTACAAAGTTCAGCCTGACTGGGATATTAAATTAACCGATGACTGGCGCTTTGGCGGCTGGTTTGCCATGTATCAGTTTGCCAACGATCTGGAGAAAACCGGTTATTCTGATAGCCGCGTTGAAACCGAAACGGGCTTTACCTGGACCATTAACGAAACCTTTGCGGCTAAAGTGAATTACTATTTAGAGCGCGGTTTCAATATGAACGGTTCGCGTAATAACGGCGAATTCTCCACCCAGGAAATTCGCGCCTACCTGCCTATTTCATTGGGCCAGACGACCTTAACGCCTTATACCCGGCTGGGGCTCGATCGCTGGTCGAACTGGGACTGGCGGGACGATCCTGAGCGTGAAGGACATGATTTCAACCGCCTGGGTATGCAGTATGCCTATGACTTCAACAACGGTTTATCCATGACGCTTGAATACGCCTATGAATGGGAAAACCATGACGAGGGTAAAAACGACCGCTTCCACTATGCGGGCGTTGGGGTAAATTACGCGTTCTGACCGAGGGCACGCCAGGGGCGCTAAGCCCCTGGTTTTAGCGCAGCGAGGCCGGCAGTAAAAAGTGGGTATCAACGAGAACTTTTTGCGGTGCGGGCTGACCCGCAATACGCCTGAAAAGAAGATCGCAGCTCTCTTCGCCCAGCTTTCGGGTCGGGATATCGAAGCCGCCAGGTGCGGGCGTTAAAATGAGAGACAGCATCGGGTCACTGTATCCGGCGATGACCACCTGCTCCGGGATCATCAGGTTCAACTCATCCGCCGCGCGATAGAGGCTAAGTAACTTCATGCTGTCGGTAGCGAATACTGCATCAGGCGGCGTGGGTGAAGACAATAATTCCAGCGCCGCCGTAAGCGCGCTCTCATGGGTATAACCGCCATCCCTTATCCAGTCCGGGTTAAGGGCAATATGGTGCTTTTCCAGACTGGCTTTATAGCCCGCAAGACGATCGATCGAAACATGGTAATCAAGCGGGGCATGCAGACAGGCAATTTTACGGCGTCCGTTTTTAATAAAGGTTTCGGTCAGCGTGGCGCTGTCATGGAAATTATCCGTGTCGACGGAATAAATATTCTGAAACTCACCTTCGACTTTGCCGATAACTACTACCGGTACGCCATACGCATCCAGCGTGGTGAAAAAGGATTCATTTGCTGGTGAACTCAGCATAATGATCCCTTTGATCATCTTCTGTTTTATTTTACTCACGCATTTCAGCAGATCGTCTTCGCTACTTTTTGATGTTTGTAAAATAACGTCAAATCCTTCTTCTTCCGCTTTTGCCGTAATGGCATGCAGGACATCTGAGAAAAAAGGATTTCCGGCAGTGGTTTTGGTTGAACGGGTCGAAATAACCATAATGGCATCGAAGCCTGAAGAGGTCAGGGCGCGGGCCAGTTTGTTGGGCTGATAATTTAATTCGTCAATCGCCTTCAGCACTTTTTCACGCGCTTCGGGAGAAATATTCGTTTGTTTATTCAGAACGCGGGAAACGGTTGATTTCGATACGCCCGCAACCCGTGCGATATCATAGATGGTGGGTGACATACACCTTACTCACTCCGGACTGACAGCAATGCCGTTCATCTTACTGGAGAGAAAACGGCAATAGCAATAAATAAGAATTGATAATCAACGTTCTGCCCCCATTTATTGTATTCTGAAGCCATGCATTTAAGGCTTCCAGGCAACGAAGGACGGCGATGAAGCGACTTAAAAACGAAATCAATTCACTGGTGAACCGTGGCGTTGACCGTCATCTGCGTCTGGCCGTGACGGGGCTGAGCCGCAGCGGTAAGACGGCGTTTATCACCGCGATGGTAAACCAGCTCCTGAACCTGCACGCTGGCGCGCGTCTGCCGCTGCTTAGCGCGGTGCGGGAAGAACGCCTGCTGGGCGTGAAGCGCGTCCCTCAGCGTGATTTTGGTATTCCACGCTTTACCTATGACGAAGGGCTGGCGCAGCTCTACGGCGATCCGCCCACGTGGCCGACGCCGACGCGAGGGGTGAGTGAAATTCGCCTCGCGCTGCGCTTTCGCTCGAATGAATCCCTGATGCGCCATTTCAAGGATACCTCCACGCTTTACCTTGAAATCGTCGATTACCCCGGTGAATGGTTGCTCGACCTGCCGATGCTGGCGCAGGATTACCTCAGTTGGTCCCGCCAGATGACGGGGTTGTTGCAGGGGCAGCGCGCCGGGTGGTCGGCCAAATGGCGACAGCTGTGCGAAGGCCTGGACCCGCTTGCACCGGCCGATGAAAACCGTCTGGCGGCCATTGCCGAAGCCTGGACGGCGTATCTGCATCAGTGCAAGCAGGAAGGATTGCACTTCATTCAGCCGGGTCGCTTTGTCCTGCCGGGTGATTTAGCGGGCGCGCCTGCGCTTCAGTTCTTCCCCTGGCCGGACGTGGACGGGGTGGGTGAGTCGAAGCTGGCGCAGGCCGACAGGCACACTAACGCCGGGATGCTGCGCGAGCGTTACAATTACTACTGTGAAAAAGTGGTTAAGGGATTCTATAAAAACCATTTTTTGCGATTTGACCGTCAGATTGTGCTGGTGGATTGTCTGCAGCCGCTCAACAGCGGGCCGCAGGCCTTCAACGATATGCGCCTGGCGCTGACGCAGCTGATGCAAAGTTTTCACTACGGCCAGCGGACGCTGTTTCGCCGTCTGTTCTCACCGGTGATCGACAAACTGCTCTTTGCGGCCACAAAGGCCGATCACGTCACGGTCGACCAGCATGCCAATATGGTATCGCTGCTGCAGCAGCTGGTGCAGGACGCCTGGCAAAACGCCGCCTTCGAAGGGATCGGCATGGATTGCCTTGGGCTTGCGTCCGTGCAGGCGACGCAAAGCGGGCTGATAGATCTTAACGGCGAGAAAATACCGGCATTACGCGGGAACCGGCTCAGCGACGGTGAACCGCTTACCGTCTATCCGGGGGAAGTGCCTGCGCGGCTGCCTGGCCAGGCCTTCTGGCAGAACCAGGGCTTCCAGTTTGAAGCCTTCCGCCCGCAGGCAATGAGCGTCGATCGGCCATTACCACACATCCGTCTGGATGCGGCGCTGGAGTTTTTGATTGGAGATAAATTGCGATGACGGAACCGTTAAAACCGCGCATAGACTTTACCGGAACGCTTGAGCAGGATCCTCAGGAGGCGTTTAAAACCGCGCAGACCTTCAGCGGCACGCAGGCTGATAACTTTTCCCCGGCCCTGATCGAGGAGCCCGGCGTCGAGGAAGGTCCGGCAGAGGCGGTTGTGGAAGCCGCCCTGCGTCCAAAGCGCAGCCTGTGGCGCAGGATGGTCACCGCCGGGCTGGCGCTGTTTGGCGTAAGCGTGGTTGGTCAAGGCGTGCAGTGGACGATGAATGCCTGGCAAACTCAGGACTGGGTCGCGCTGGGCGGATGTGCCGCGGGCGCGCTGATTGTCGGGGCGGGCATCGGGTCGGTTGCCACCGAGTGGCGGCGGCTCTGGCGCCTGCGACAGCGCGCGCACGAGCGTGATGAAGCGCGGGATCTGCTCCACAGCCACGGCACCGGCAAAGGCCGCGCGTTCTGTGAAAAGCTGGCTAGCCAGGCCGGAATCGATCAGTCGCATCCGGCGCTTCAGCGCTGGTATGCCGCCATCAATGAAACCCAGAATGACCGGGAAGTGGTGACGCTCTACTCCCATATGGTTCAGCCGGTGCTGGATGCCCAGGCGCGGCGCGAGATTAGCCGCTCTGCGGCGGAATCCACCCTGATGATTGCCGTCAGCCCGCTGGCGCTGGTCGATATGGCCTTTATCGCCTGGCGTAACCTGCGCCTGATCAACCGTATCGCGAACCTTTACGGCATAGAGCTGGGTTATTACAGTCGGCTCAGATTGTTCAAACTGGTCCTGCTCAATATCGCGTTTGCCGGAGCGAGTGAGCTGGTGCGCGAAGTGGGCATGGACTGGATGTCGCAGGATCTGGCGGCGCGTCTTTCTGCTCGTGCCGCTCAGGGTATCGGCGCGGGGTTATTAACGGCGCGTTTGGGGATTAAAGCGATGGAGGTCTGCCGTCCGCTGCCGTGGATCGATGGCGATAAGCCCCGTCTGGGAGATTTCAGGCGCGAACTGATCGGTCAGCTCAAAGAGACGCTCAATAAGAAACCCGCTCCGTGAGGTTTTGTTCACTTATCGTGCTGGCTGTCAATATTTGTTGACAGCCATCTTCCCGATCACCGTGTTCTGACATATCATTTTACTGTTATTGGCTTAAAACGGTGAATTTCCCATGCGTCTTGAAGTCTTCTGTGAAGACCGTCTCGGTCTGACCCGCGAATTACTCGATCTTCTTGTTTTACGTAGCATTGATTTACGTGGCATTGAGATCGATCCTGTCGGGCGAATTTACCTCAATTTTGCCGAAATTGAATTTAACACCTTCAGCAGCCTGATGGCGGAAATCCGCCGTATCGCTGGCGTTACGGATGTACGCACCATTCCCTGGATGCCCTCTGAGCGTGAGCACCTGGCCCTGAGCGCGCTGCTGGAGGCCATGCCGGAGCCGTTCCTCTCCCTGGATTTGAAAAGCAAAGTTGAGCGCGTTAACCACGCGAGCTGCCAGCTTTTCGCGCAGAGCCAGGAGAAGCTCAGCAATCATAACGCCGCGCAGCTGATCCCCGGCTTTAACTTCCAGCGCTGGCTGGACAGCAATCCGCAGAACACGCTTAGCGAGCATGTGGTGATTAACGGGCAGAATTTCCTGATGGAGATCACGCCGGTCTATCTGAAAGGGGAAGGGAATACCCGCGTGTTGACCGGGGCGGTGATCATGCTGCGCTCGACGTTACGCATGGGCCGTCAGCTGCAGAACATTTCCAGCCAGGATGTTGGCGCCTTTAGCCAGATTATTGCCGTCAGCCCGAAAATGCGTCATGTGGTTGATCAGGCGCGCAAGCTCGCAAGCCTGACCGCACCGCTGCTGATTACCGGGGATACCGGCACCGGGAAAGACCTGCTGGCTCACGCGGTGCATCTGGCGAGCCCGCGTGCGGCTAAGCCTTATCTGGCACTTAACTGCGCCTCTATTCCGGAAGATGCCGTTGAAAGCGAGCTGTTTGGCCACGCGCCGGAAGGCAAGAAAGGGTTCTTCGAGCAGGCTAACGGCGGCTCCGTGCTGCTGGACGAGATCGGCGAAATGTCGCCGCGCATGCAGGCTAAGCTGCTGCGTTTCCTGAACGACGGAACCTTCCGCCGCGTCGGCGAGGATCACGAAGTGCATGTGGACGTGCGCGTCATTTGCGCCACCCAGAAAAACCTGGTTGAGCTGGTGCAAAAAGGGATCTTCCGCGAGGATCTCTATTACCGCCTCAACGTCCTGACGTTGAATATTCCCCCGCTGCGCGATTGTCCGCAGGACATCATGCCTCTAACGGAGCTGTTCGTTGCCCGCTTTGCCGACGAGCAAGGGGTGCCGCGTCCGAAGCTGTCTGCCGATCTCGGCACGGTGCTGATGCGCTACGGCTGGCCGGGCAACATTCGCCAGCTTAAAAACGCCGTTTATCGTGCGCTGACCCAGCTTGAAGGCTATGAACTGCGTCCGCAGGATATTCTGTTGCCTGATTACGACGCGGGGACGGTATCGGTCGGCGAAGAGGCGATGGAAGGTTCGCTGGACGATATCACCAGCCGTTTTGAGCGCTCAGTGCTGACGCAGCTGTACCGCAGCTATCCCAGCACCCGCAAGCTGGCAAAACGCCTTGGCGTCTCGCACACCGCGATCGCCAATAAGCTGCGCGAGTACGGTCTGAATCATAAGAAAGGCGACGAATAACAAAAAAGCCTCTGCAAAGAGGCTTTTTACTTTACGTTTATTCCTTCGCCATCGGCGTGTTAACGATTTCTGTTTTTGTCTCTCCCTGAATCGATGCAATCCTGTTTTCGACCTCTTTCACCTGCTGCGGGCTGTGTAGCAGGGTATAGGTCAGGTCAAACTGCGCGCTGGCACCGGGCTGCAGCTGCTTAACCCGCTTCTGCTCGCGTTCAATCGTAACGGGGTAGGCGTAGCTGGTGCCTGGCTCAATGCCCGTGACGTAGCCCTGCTTCAGCGTGTCGGTGTTCTTCCACAAGGTCAGCACGGGCAGCTGGCGGGTATCAAACTGGATTGACGCGCCTTTATCTCCGGCTTTATTGACCACCGCTGCAAGCGTTTCGTGGTTATTGTCCGCGAGCGGTTTAATGTTAAAGACCATCTCATCAAAGCCTTTTGTCGGCCCGGCATAGGTTTGCCAGTCGTTAACGCCCGCTTTGGCGTAGTCATTGAATGGGCTCACGCTCGCCGCCGGCGCAAGGAAACGCGCGCCTTCTTCGAGGATCGGCGTGCCGAAGTTGCTGTGATAGATGATTTGGTAATCATGAGGGTAATCCGCATGGTTGGTCAGAACATCATGCAGGCTGAACTGGTTGCTTCCGGGAACGTAGCGCAGTTCGGTCATGGTCTGCAGATCCGCTTTTTTAAACGTGCTCTCTTTGATCAAACCGCGAACGCGGATCTCATGCGGGGCGGCATCCGCGATTTCAACCTCGACCTGCGAAACAGGGGTATTACCGGCCCTGCCGTGCAGGGTGTAAATTTGCCCGTCAGCGGTGACCGGATGTCCTGTCCACTCATAGCCACAGCGCACCATCATCTCGTTGAAACCATCCAGCCAGCCGAGACCGTTGCGGCTTTCAAGGTTGATGTAGGCCGGATTAACAACCTCTTTAACGGGCGAATTCCACCCCAGTCGGGTGCCAAAGCCTTCAACATGGAGAAGGTTCATCCCGCGGGTCGGGCTCAGGGTAATCGTCAGGCCGTCTTTGCTGCTAATTATGATGACTTTGCTGCCTTCCTGTTTACCACCATGCAAGACTTTTTGCTCAATGCTGAACGTTTGATTTTTAACTTTCAGCTCATCACTGGAAATCTTCCAGTTTCCTTTCTCTACGCTGCTTTCAGCGCTTGTCAGCACCCAGGTTTTAGCCGCTGCATGGCCAGAAATCAGTACCGCAAGGAGCGTAAAAGCGAATTTAATCTTCATATATTATCCTTTTTGCTGAAACGATTATTTTCTTTCGTAAGCAAATCTAATGTTTAGACAAAAAGGGAAATGTGATGTGCTTCACTGGGGATGAAAATAGGGGAATTTAACGATTATTATGCGTTATTGATCACGCTCATGTTACATATTGTCTAAGTTATTGCATGATTAATGTGATTTGTGAATATTTATGCTTTAACGATTCAGCCTTGAGATAATAAAAAACCCCGCCGCGGCGAGGTTGAGATTAAGTTGTATAGAATGCTAAGTACTTATTATGCTTTCAGCACGTCCAGCGCGGCAGTGTAGTCCGGCTCGGTGGTGATTTCGTTAACCAGTTCGCTGAAGACAACGGTGTCGTTTTCATCCAGAACCAGTACGGCACGTGCTGCCAGACCTTTCAGTGGGCCTTCCGCGATGCTGACGCCGTATTTCTCGAGGAAATCTGCGCTGCGCAGGGTGGAGAGGGTAATAACGTTGCTCAGGCCTTCGGCACCGCAGAAACGGGACTGGGCAAACGGCAGGTCAGCGGAAATGCACAGCACAACGGTGTTGTCCATTTCAGTCGCCAGCTGGTTGAATTTTCGCACGGACGCGGCACAAACGCCGGTATCAATGCTTGGGAAAATGTTCAGTACTTTGCGTTTACCCGCAAACTGAGCCAGTGTGACGTCAGACAGATCTTTAGCCACCAGAGTAAAAGCCTGCGCTTTGCTGCCAGCCTGCGGAATGGAACCTGCAACAGCAACCGGGTTGCCCTGGAAATGAACGAGTTGTGACATAGATATCTTCCTGTTTACATATAGTTAACGTCGGGGCTAGTGTATGCCATCAGCGGATAACACGGCAAACCAAATTTTTCGCCTTTCCGGGCTGCAAGGAGTCAGTGATGAGAAGCGTTAAGGTCTATGAAGAAGCCTGGCCATTGCATACCCCGTTTGTGATCTCCCGCGGCAGTCGAAGTGAAGCCAGCGTGGTCGTAGTCGAAATCGAAGAAGAGGGGTTTAAAGGCGTTGGGGAATGTACGCCATACCCGCGCTATGGAGAAAGCCCTGCGTCGGTGATGGCGCATATCATGACCCTGGTGCCAGAGCTGCAAAAAGGGCTCACGCGCGAGGCGTTACAGCAGCGTTTACCCGCCGGGGCAGCACGCAATGCTATCGACTGCGCGCTCTGGAGCCTTGAGGCCGCCAGGCACCAGCAATCGCTGACGTCCTTGCTGGGTGTGGCGCTGCCGGAGTCCGTCGTAACGGCGCAAACGGTCGTGATTGGTGAGCCGGAGCAGATGGCCGCCAGCGCAAAAGCGCTCTATGACGCCGGGGCCACGCTGTTAAAAGTGAAGCTCGACGATCGCCTGATCAGCGAGCGGATGGTCGCCATTCGCTCGGCGGTTCCCTCGGCCACGCTGATTGTTGATGCCAACGAGTCGTGGCATCCCGAGGGGCTTGCCGCCCGATGCCAGCTGCTGGCTGACCTGGGCGTGGCGATGCTGGAACAGCCTCTGCCAGCGAAGGATGATGCGGCGCTGAAGAATTTTATCCATCCGCTGCCCGTCTGTGCGGATGAAAGCTGTCATACCCGCGAGAATTTGAGCGCGCTTAAGGGCAGCTATGAGATGGTCAATATCAAGCTCGACAAGACCGGCGGGCTGACAGAAGCGCTGGCCCTGGCGGCGGAAGCGCAGGCGCAGGGCTTTTCCCTGATGCTGGGATGCATGCTCTGCACATCCCGGGCGATCGGCGCGGCGCTGCCGCTGGTCAATCAGGTCCGTTTCGCCGATCTGGATGGCCCGACGTGGCTGGCGGTTGACGTTTCACCGGCGCTTAATTTTACCAGCGGCGTGCTTCATCTCTGAGGCTGCCAGCGCAGAAGCTCCATCATCGCGTTTAAGTATTTTTCGCTGGCTTCGTCGGAGGAAATCGGCGGGAATTCAGCGGTGATGCAGGGCAGGCTTAAATCGGCGCACCAGCTACCGAACGATCCGGGTGTTTCATAGCCCACGCTGGTGACGAGCGGCAGGGCGAAAGCCTGCGCCAGCCACGCGCCCAGGTCGGAGTGACGCGGATCTTCAATGCAGGCCAGCGGATCGTGGAAGGAGACAACCCATGCGGGGTGGATCTTATGGATAAGCTGGCACAGCGCCTGCGTTTCCGGCTCGGAGCCGGGCTTGTCTCCCGTCAGCAGCACCACGTCCCGCACCTCGGCGGAGCTGTTCCAGCGATAAACCGTTTCGCCGGCGCGCCAGTTTGCCGCCGGGAAATTACGGTTCAGGTCGACTCCCCTCGCATTCGCCCGTAAACCAAGCTGACAGCCGTCCGGATTGACGGCAAGAATCACGTGGTGACGTCGCAATGAAGGCGTCAGCGTCCGCAGCGCGCAGGAAAGCGTGACGATGGACGAGTTCTCATCTCCGTGCGTGCCGGCAATGATCAAACCGCTGCTGCGATCGGCATCGGGCGCCGGGAACCAGATCAGCGATGCGCCTAAAAATGAGCGGCCATATTGCTCAGCGCCCGGCGGAAAGGCTCCGCGCTCCGCTCGTGGTCGGGTGATTGCCATACGAAATCCTGATAAAGATGTCTCTACTGGCAGTGTTGTGCAAAACTCGCTGTTAATCAAATAGTTTCCGTAACGCTTGAGAATTGCCTCAAATCACTATTCCGGACGAAGGTATTTGCATTTCTCTGTTTCGAAACAAATAATTACGCATCTGCTTGTTACCTGAATTTATTAAAGGGGATCATATGAAGCATCCTGTTTCGCGTCTCTGCGCTGCACTGTACCTGTGCGGACTCTCTACACTCTCGTACGCTGCTGATGTGCCCCAGGGCACGGTACTGGCGCAAAAACAGGAGCTGGTCAGGCATATTAAAGACGAGCCGGCTTCGCTCGACCCGGCAAAAGCGGTGGGATTACCCGAGATTCAGGTGATTCGCGATCTTTTCGAAGGGCTGGTGAATCAGAACGAGAAAGGGGAGCTGACCCCGGGCGTGGCGACGCGCTGGCAGAGCAACGATAACCGTATCTGGACGTTTACCCTGCGCGATAACGCGAAATGGTCAGACGGTACGCCCGTCACCGCGCAGGATTTTGTCTACAGCTGGCAGCGTCTGGTTGACCCGAAAACCACGTCTCCGTTTGCCTGGTTTGCGGCGCTGGCAGGCATCAACAACGCGCAGGCCATTATCGATGGCAAAGCGGCGCCAGATACCCTGGGCGTGACGGCGGTGGATGCCAGAACCTTACGCGTCCAGCTGGACAAACCGCTCCCGTGGTTTAGCAACCTGACGGCGAACTTCGCCTTCTATCCGGTGCAAAAAGCGAACGTTGAAAGCGGGAAAGAGTGGACGCGTCCGGGCGCCCTGGTGGGCAACGGTGCGTACGTCCTGAACGACCGCGTGGTGAATGAAAAACTGGTTGTCGTGCCGAATACGCACTACTGGGACAACGAGAAAACTGTCCTGCAAAAAGTGACCTTCATTCCGATTAATCAGGAATCGTCCGCCACTAAGCGCTATCTGGCGGGGGATATTGATATCACCGAATCGTTCCCGAAAAACATGTATCAGAAGCTCCTGAAGGACATTCCGGGACAGGTGTATACGCCGCCTCAGCTCGGAACCTATTACTACGCGTTTAACACGCAAAAGGGCCCGACGGCCGATGCCCGGGTTCGTCTTGCGCTGAGCATGACTATCGATCGCCGCATTATGGCAGAAAAGGTATTAGGTACAGGCGAGAAGCCGGCCTGGCATTTCACCCCTGACGTGACGGCGGGTTTCACCCCAGAGCCTTCACCGTTCGAGCAGATGTCCCAGCAGGAGCTGAACGCTCAGGCGAAAACGTTGCTCCAGGCCGCAGGTTACGGTCCTCAGCGTCCGCTGAAGTTGACACTGTTGTATAACACCTCGGAAAACCACCAGAAAATCGCCATTGCGGTGGCGTCCATGTGGAAGAAAAATCTCGGTGTGGACGTCAAACTGCAAAACCAGGAGTGGAAAACCTATATCGACAGCCGTAATACCGGCAATTTTGACGTGATCCGCGCGTCATGGATAGGCGATTACAACGAGCCGTCGACCTTCCTGTCTCTGCTGACCTCAACCCACAGCGGTAATATCTCGCGTTTCAACGACCCGGCCTACGATAAAATTATCCACCAGGCAACGCTGGAAACCACGGCGAAAGCGCGTAATACGGACTACAACATGGCGGAGAAAATCCTCATGGAGAAAGCGCCTATCGCGCCAATTTACCAGTACACCAATGGTCGTCTGATTAAGCCCTGGGTGAAAGGCTACCCTATTAATAACCCGGAAGACGTGGCGTATAGCCGGACGATGTTTATTGAGAAGCACTGATGTTTTATGAGACCTGGCGCGGGAATGCGCCAGGTCTGCAATACGCGGTACGGTTTCATCCGCTATGCGTGGCCCAATGCCGGGTCTCTGTTATTCTAATAGCGCATTAAACTTCGCCAGCCACTGCGGATGCGCGGGCCAGGCGGGAGCCGTCACCAGGTTACCGTCTACATGGGCCTGATCGATGCCGATAGCGGCGTAGTGTCCGCCGCTGAGACGGACCTCAGGCGCGCAGGCCGGGTAGGCGCTACAGGTTCGTCCTTTCAGGATCCCCGCGGCAGCAAGCAGCTGTGGGCCGTGGCACACTGCGGCAATCGGCTTACGCGCGGCGTCAAATGCCTGTACCAGCTTTAAGACGTCTTCATTTAACCGCAGATACTCGGGGGCTCTCCCGCCGGGGATTAGCAGCGCGTCGTAGTCCTGCTCCTTTACGGCTGAAAAATCGGCGTTGAGGGTAAAGCGGTGACCGGGCTTTTCGCTGTAGGTCTGGGCGCCGTCAAAGTCATGGATTGCCGTCATAATGTAGTCGCCTTTCGGTTTGTCGGGGCAGACCGCATCCACCTGATGACCAATCATTTGCAAAGCCTGAAAAGGCACCATGGTTTCGTAATCTTCGGCGTAATCGCCAACCAGCATCAGGATCTTCTTGCTCATCTTTCCTCACCTCTATCAATAAAGATGATTAAGATATAGCCTGGCGTGGCTGAATTGCCGGAAATAAAAAAGCCCGTCAGAGCACGGGCAACATAAGCAAATGAATAAGTGATTCGTTATCAACGTTGTTGGAGGATAACGCCGCGTATTTTACGCGGCTGTAAGGGAAGCAGATACCTGACATATTCGGTAGGTGAAACAAGCGATTAAACGTGCGTTACGGTGCGTCAAAGGTCGGGTAAAGGCTATTTTCAAGAAATTCGACGAGATGCCAGATCTCACCGCTAAAAATAAACCAGAAGCCCAATATAATAAGGAGTAAAATAATTAAGGTGAGTATTATTTCTGTTTTTCCCATTGCGGCTTTTACCCACCTGACGCTAATTGATTCGAGGTGGGCATTGTAGCGGGGCTTTTCCGGATACTCCAGTTTCATGCTGCAAGTACTTTATTGCGTCCGTCATTTTTAGCGCGATACAGCGCATCGTCCACACGCTTAAACAGCTCGTCAATACTCTCCCCCTGATTGTGCCGCGCCACGCCAATGCTGACGGTAAACCGCGGCAGGCCCGGAATCGTAATGCGGGCAACGGCTGCGCGGACTGACTCGGCAATCTGCATCGCGGTATCGAGAGAGGTGCGGGGCAGCAGGATAACGAACTCTTCGCCACCCCAGCGGAAGACCATATCGCCCTCCCGACTACAGGCTTCCAGCATCCGGGAAAGGGCGATAAGCACCTCATCGCCTTTCAGATGGCCGAACAGGTCATTAATGTTTTTGAAATGGTCGGTATCCACCAGCAGCAGGCTAAATTGCTGCTGCGCGGGAAGTGTATTCAGGTTGCTTTGATCGGTAATCGCGTAGAACTGGCGCCGGTTGAGTAACCCCGTCATGGAGTCACGTAACGCCGCATGTTCCAGCTCCTGCTCCAGCCTTTTTTGCTCGGTGATATCGTGGATGATGCACAGCATCAGCTTGTCACCGTAGATCTCAATGGGCCCGGCATACGTCTGAACGTGGCGGGTGGAGCCATCGGCAAGGCGGTGAACAAAATTGAGCGGCTTATGACCACCGGGCAGCGCGGCAATCGCAGTCATAATGGGCATCACATCTCGCCCCAGCGTATTGATTTCCCAGGTATGCTTACTGCACATGTCATCATGTGAATAACCATAAAAATTGAGCGCGGCCAGATTCGCATCGACGATTTGGCCGTCGCGGGCCGGATCGATTAACAGCATCGGAGCGCTGTTGGTCAGAAAAAAGCGCGCATAAAAACCCTGTTTTTTCCGCCGGTAGGTGGCGGAACGGGTGGCCTTCAATCCTGAGAGTATTTGTTGGGCGATGCCCTGGAAAACAATCACATCTCCCCAGGGCGCGTAGTGGGCAAGCGAGAGGCGACAGCTTAATGGCGTATCCTGTCCATCCCGGCTCGTTGTCCAGATTTCGACAATCTCTTGCTCTGTTTTCAGTTCAGATACATACATCGACAGGACGGTTTGCGCACTGGCAGAGTAGATCCCTTTGCGCAGGTCATCGAGCGTTTTATCCCCCATGATCTGCGTTGCGGCCACATTTGCAAAAATGATCTTTTCCGACACGGGTGAAACGAGCCACACGGGTGTTTTAATTACATTCAACGCATCAAAACAAGGTTGCGACATAGGCGTTTCCTGTTCATCGACAACATGTGCCTGACATTCATGACAGAATTGACTCGCGTGTACTCCTTTGAAACATACTCCACTTAACCCCGTCAGGCATGATTTTTTTGAGAAATAAATGCGGGGTCCGTTTGAATTTTATTAATGGTTATAATCTGTTTGTCTGAGTTTATCTGCAGCAGTAGCCAGGGTACCTGTTCGGCAGGTAAGGGGCGGGAGAAAAGATAACCCTGCAGGTAATCGCAGCCGAGTCGGGTGAGAACCGCCTGCTGTTCTTCCGTCTCGATCCCTTCTGCCACCACATTCATCTCCATGGTCCGGGCGATGCTGATAATGGTTTCAACCAGCTTGTGGCTTTTTTCATTTTCCAGCATCGACGTGACAAAGCTTCTGTCGATCTTGAGCTCTTTTGCGGGAAGCACGCTCAGCATCAGAAGGTTGGAATAGCCTGTACCAAAATCATCAATCGAGACAACGATCCCCGCGTGATTAAACGCATTGAGCAACTCAATGCTGCGGTCCAGATTTTTAAGCGCGGTGCTTTCCGTTACCTCAAGGATCAGGCGGGACGGAGACAGGCTATATTTTTCCAGCATCGACGAGATGATCTGGAAAATATCCGGCTGTTCAAACTGGATGGGGGATAGGTTGAGCGACAGCGTCCACTGGCTGAAACCTTGCTCAGTCCAGAAATGAAGCTGTCGGCATGCTGCTTCAATTGCCCAGTTACCTACCGGAATAATTAAACCCGTTTGCTCCAGGGAGGGGATAAACAGATTGGGCAGTACAACCCCTTGCTCAGGATGCCGCCAGCGCAGAAGGGCTTCAAAACCGTGAATGGTTTTATCTCCCGCATGCCAGGTTGGCTGGTACCACAGCTCAAACTGATCGCGCTCAAGCGCCTGAGAAAGCTCCTGCAGGAAACCGGGTTTCGCCGGGATCGCCGTTGACATCTCGGCCCGGTAAATCGCCCAGCCGTTGCGGCCCTCTTCTTTGACGCGATGTAGGGCTGCATCCGCCTTAAGCTTCAGCTCGTGCAGCGTTTCGCCATCCTGAGGATAGAGGCTGACGCCCGCGCTGATCGTTGTGCTTAGCGTGTGCCCACATACAGACAGAGGGCGTCGCACGTCTTCGAGCAGCGCGGTGACCAGGGCGTTGAGCCTGTCGTCGTCACATTCTGGCACCAGCAGGATAAAGGCGTCGCCTCCCAGCCTTGCCAGGGTCATCTCTCGCGTGAGCCGGGCCGTGATGCGCTGCGCGACCGTGATCAATAGCTCATCACCGACGCTGTGACCCCACGTATCGTTAACGCGTTTGAAGTGATCGACGTTCAGGAAAATAACCGCAAAGGGCTTTTTGCTCAGCAGCGCGCTGCGCAGACAATCCTGCATGCGGAGATCCATCTGGTGGCGGTTTGCGAGCCCGGTGAGCGCGTCAAACCGCGCCTGTAGCTCAAGCTGGCGGTTGAGCTGATGCAGATTATCCGTCAGCCGGCTGGTGCGCCGGTGGGAATCGATAAGTGAGATGATTAACATCACCCCGAGCAGGCAGAGCGTGGTGACTGAAACCCAGATGGATAACCCCAGCTCGCCGATCCCACCGGGGAGGGTATGCGCCATTTCCTGAAACTGCGCGGCACTCATGCCGGTATAGTGCATCGCACAAATCGCGGCAGCCATGACGAAAGCCGCGATAATGCGATCGATAAAAACGCCTTTGCGTTTATCCCGCAGACGAAAAGCCAGCCACAGCGCCGTACCGGAGGCAACAACGGCAATGACCACGGACAACGCCACAATGCGGCGATCCCAGACGATGCTGCCATCCAGCTTCAGGGCAGCCATACCGATGTAGTGCATCGACACCACGCCAGCGCTCAGGATCGCCGTGGCAAAGAGGAGTCGAAAGATAGAAAGTTTTTTGCCCGCCACGGCAATATTAAGTGCCGTGGCCGATGCAACCACCGCGACGCCCAGTGACGCAAGGGTTAACCAGAGGTCGTAGCTCATCATCATGGGCATTTGCATCGACAGCATGCCGATAAAGTGCATCGACCAAATGCCAATGCCCAGCGTGACCCCACCGGCAATACGCCAGAAGAGGGCAGCCTTTCGGCTGGAGAGGGGGATCTTTCCGGCGCTGTCCAGCGCCACAAAGGAGGCGATAAACGCCACCAGATAAGAGATAGCGATTAACACAGGGTCCCACGATATATTGAGCATTATGCAGTCCCACGCCTGAGAGGGTTACCGATTTCGCCTGCCGGGTACATCTTTATCGGACAACGAACATGCGCATTCAAACCATATTAGTTATTTATCGTGAAAAATGACCAGTCATATTAATACTCTAAAACTTATTAAGAATATAAAATATATTCTCTTGTTAATATATTAAGCATTGCTAAACAAGAACGAATAACAGTAGCAAAGCTCCTTAAATATGAGGGCGATCGTATCGTCTCACCGCGGGCGATACTATCGCTTAAGATGGCGGGAAACCAGTATCACAGCATGCTGAGCAAAACATTTTCACTAATACGTTTTTTTTATCTGACTTAAGACAAATCTCAGGATGCTAACGGCGAAACAAAAAACAAGCGTTGTTTGCGATGAAAAACTTCCGGGCCAATGCTATAAGTCTAAGTGCCGACCAAAATATAAAACGTGGGTATTATCATGCTAAAAAATATTAGTGTCAGGACCTTTATTATCGGGTTCCTTTTCTCTCTTTTTTTGGTAAGTGCGGGTGTCGTTGTTCTATTTTCCAGCAATACGTCTCTCTTTATTTCGCTTAATGTCATCAATTTCGTTGCGCTATTTTTGCTCTGGGTCTATATGACGAAGTATCTTGTGACGCCGATCAATACGGTGAAGAGAAGTATTGAGGAGGTGACCGCAGGTAACCTTGGCGTATCTATCCCTGAATTTGGCAATAACTGTGCGGGCCGACTCATCCCCGGCATAAACAGCCTTTCCGGTAATATTGCGACGCTGGTGCGGGAGATCAGGGCGTCATCGCAAACCGCCATGACCTTATCGGACCAACTCTCGGCACGTAGCGCTCAGCTATCGGTGAAAACCGAGCAGCAGTCTGCGTCTTTGGTGCAAACCGCAGCCAGTATGGAGCAAATGGCAGCGAGCACCAAAAACAATGCCGATAACACCCGCCTGGCGAGCGAGCAGGCAAATGTGGCGACGTTACAGGCGCGCAAGGGCGGTGAGCTCATGGGGCAGGTCGCCAGCAATATGCAGTCCATTACCGAATGCGCGCAGCAGATGACGGAGATCATTTCGTTGATTGACGGCATTGCGTTCCAGACGAATATCCTGGCGCTCAACGCGGCCGTTGAGGCGGCAAGGGCGGGCGATCATGGAAAGGGGTTTTCTGTCGTCGCGGAAGAGGTAAGAAACCTGGCACACCGCAGCGCGGAGGCCGCGAAGAATATCAAAACGCTGATTGAAGTCACCAGCAGTAACGTCACGCAGGGAGTCAGCGTTGTGTCACAGGCAGAGAAAAATATGCATGAAATCGTGACGGGTTCGGGGAATGTCAGCCGCTTAATGGACGACATTTCCGCGTCAACCTCAGAGCAGGAGAAAGGCATTTCTCAGATTACCCTGGCGCTATCGGAGCTGGAGCGGGTTACGCAAAGTAACGTGGCAATGGCAGAGGAACTCAACGGTTCGTCTGATGTATTGCGTAATCAGGTGATTGAGCTGCAGACCCGAACGCGTAATTTCAGGCTCGATCAGTCATCCTTGTCCTCATCACCTGGCGGCTCGCCATCTTTCCTGCAGCGGCCAGAGCACTCTCTCTGACAGCACCTCAAAGCCTGGCATGCCAGGCTTTTTTACGCCTCTGCCTGGTATGTACAATTCATGAGCAATTTCAGCGCGATGGGATACATAGTTGTTGCTTAACCCCTGATGAAAGCTAGACTGACACCGAAGAGCTAAAAAGGTGGAGGCGCTGTGGAAAGCATTAAAGGATCTGAACTTAACGTTCCAGACGCAGTTTTTGCGTGGGTGCTGGATGGTCGTGGCGGTGCGCGACCGCTGGAAGATAATGATGCGATCGATAGTGCGCATCCCTGCTGGCTACATCTGAACTACACCCACCCGGACAGCGCTGACTGGCTGGCCTCGACTCCGCTGTTGCCCAATAACGTGCGCGATGCGCTGGCGGGTGAAAGCCTGCGGCCCCGCGTGAGCCGAATGGGGGACGGGACGCTGATCACCCTGCGCTGCATTAATGGCAGCACGGATGAACGCCCGGATCAGCTGGTTGCGATGCGTGTCTACATGGACGACGGGCTCATTGTGTCGACCCGGCAGCGAAAAGTTCTGGCGCTGGATGACATCGTCAACGATCTGAAAGAGGGCACCGGGCCGGTCGACTGCGGCAGCTGGCTGGTCGACGTCTGTGACGCCCTGACCGATCATGCGAGTGAATTTATTGAAGAACTGCACGACAAAATCATCGACCTTGAAGATAACCTGCTCGATCAGCAGATCCCGCCCCGCGGTTTTCTGGCCTTATTGCGTAAGCAGTTGATTGTGATGCGCCGCTACATGACGCCGCAGCGCGACGTGTATGCGCGTCTTGCCAGCGAAAGGCTCGCGTGGATGAATGACGATCAGCGACGCAGAATGCAGGATATTGCCGACAGGCTGGGGCGCGGGCTGGACGAGATTGATTCCTGTATTGCCAGAACGGCGGTGATGGCGGACGAAATCGCGCAGGTGATGCAGGAGTCTCTGGCGAGAAGAACCTATACGATGTCCCTGATGGCGATGGTGTTTTTACCCAGCACGTTTCTTACCGGGCTGTTTGGCGTGAACCTTGGGGGAATTCCGGGCGGCGCTTATCGCTACGGCTTTACCGCGTTTTGCGTGATGTTAGTTGTTTTGATTGGTGGTGTTGCATGGTGGTTGCATCGTAGTAAATGGCTGTAAATTTACGCTTTTTTCAGCTTTTAACGGGATCAAAACGCTCTTTTAATTGAGCGAAGTCAATAAACATCTACCCCGTAAGGTGCAATATTACTCCCGCAGGTGAATGCAACGTCAAGCGATGGGCGTTGCGCTCCATATTGTCTTACTTCCTTTTTTGAATTACTGCATAGCACAATTGATTCGTACGACGCCGACTTCATAGTCGGCTTTTTTTTGCCTCCTGATTCTCAGCGTCTACCCTAAAAGGGACGACAGCAAATTCTGGAGGGAATGATGAGCATCCTGAACGCTCTGCTACTGCAACAATCGCGTCAATCCGATCCCGTCCCCACCGATCCGGTGCCAATGCCCGATCCCATCCCGCGTCCGCAGCCGATGCCCGACCCACCGCCAGATCAAGAACCGATTAAATTGTCGCATCGAACCGCGAGATCTGCGAGGATACGCGCCATCTGACCGCAAAGATGACCACGAGAGACTACTGTGACCGCTTTTTCTACCCTGAATGTTCTGCCCGCCGCCCAACTCGATAACCTCAACGAGTTGGGTTACCTCACGATGACGCCTGTTCAGGCGGCCGCGTTGCCTGCCATCCTTGAGGGCCGTGACGTGCGCGTGCAGGCGAAAACGGGCAGCGGGAAAACGGCGGCATTTGGCCTTGGCCTGTTGCAGCATATCGATGCGGCGCTTTTTCAGACCCAGTCTCTGGTGCTGTGCCCGACCCGCGAACTGGCAGACCAGGTCGCGGGTGAACTGCGTCGCCTGGCGCGTTTCCTGCCCAACACCAAGATTTTAACCCTCTGCGGCGGACAGCCGTTCGGCGCGCAGCGTGATTCACTCCAGCATGCGCCGCACATCATTGTCGCAACGCCCGGTCGCCTGCTGGATCACCTGCAAAAAGGCACCGTCTCGCTGGATGCGTTACAAACGCTGGTGATGGATGAGGCAGACAGGATGCTTGATATGGGCTTCAGCGATGCAATTGACGAGGTGATCCGTTTCGCCCCGGCCGATCGTCAGACGCTGCTGTTCTCCGCGACCTGGCCGGAGGCCATCGCCGCCATCAGCGGGCGCGTGCAGAAAAATCCGCTCGCTATTGAAATCGACAGCGTAGATGCGCTGCCCGCTATCGAGCAGCAGTTCTTTGAAACCTCGCAGCAGGGGAAAATTTCGCTTCTGCAGAAATTGCTGAGCCAGCATCAGCCTGCGTCCTGCGTGGTGTTCTGTAATACCAAAAAAGACTGTCAGTCGGTCTGTGATGCCCTGAATGCCGCCGGCCAGAGCGCATTGTCGCTGCATGGCGATCTGGAGCAGCGCGATCGCGATCAGACGCTGGTCCGCTTCGCTAACGGCAGCGCCCGCGTTCTTGTCGCAACCGACGTCGCTGCGCGCGGTCTGGACATTAAATCCCTTGAGCTGGTGGTGAACTTCGAGCTGGCGTGGGACCCTGAAGTGCACGTGCACCGTATTGGTCGTACCGCGCGCGCGGGAAACAGCGGTCTGGCGATCAGCTTCTGCGCGCCGGAAGAGGCGCAGCGCGCCAACATTCTCTCTGAGATGCTGCAGATTAAGCTGAACTGGATGAATGCACCGGCCAGCGTCAGCGTAGTGCCGCTGGAGGCTGAAATGGCGACGCTGTGCATTGATGGCGGTAAAAAAGCCAAGATGCGTCCAGGTGACGTATTAGGGGCGCTGACCGGGGATGTGGGTCTGGACGGGGCGGATATCGGCAAGATTGCGGTCCATCCGGCGCATGTCTACGTAGCGGTTCGCCAGGCTGTTGCCCATAAGGCATGGAAGCAGCTGCAAAACGGGAAAATTAAGGGTAAAACCTGTCGCGTACGTCTGCTGAAATAAAGAATGAAGCGTCTCAGACGGTGTTTCTGAGACGCTAATCGCTTACTTCACTTCAAGCACGTTGAGACGCAGCTCTTCAAACTGATTGTCATCTTCTTCCGGCTGCCAGCCCGCTGGCTGCATGGGAATATCTTCCCGATCAAACGCCAGGTCCCCGCCGTTCACGACTTCTGACTCGTGGTTGATGCCTTTAAAGTCGAACAGCTCCACGTCCGCGAGATGGGAAGGGACGACGTTCTGCATCGCGCTGAACATGGTTTCGATACGACCCGGATAACGCTTATCCCAGTCGCGCAGCATGTCGCCAATTACCTGACGCTGCAGGTTCGGCTGAGAGCCGCACAGGTTACATGGAATGATCGGGAAACCTTTAGCCTGAGAAAAACGCTCAATGTCTTTTTCGCGGCAGTAGGCGAGAGGGCGGATCACAATGTGCTTGCCGTCATCGCTCATCAGCTTAGGCGGCATGCCTTTCATCTTGCCGCCGTAGAACATGTTGAGGAACAGCGTTTGCAGGATATCGTCGCGGTGATGGCCCAGCGCAATTTTGGTCGCGCCCAGCTCCGTCGCGGTACGATACAAAATGCCGCGGCGCAGGCGAGAGCAGAGTGAGCAGGTGGTTTTCCCTTCCGGGATTTTCTCTTTCACAATGCCGTAGGTATTTTCTTCGACGATTTTGTACTCAACGCCCAGCTTCTCGAGGTATTCCGGCAGAATGTGCTCCGGGAAGCCCGGCTGTTTCTGGTCAAGGTTGACCGCCACCAGGGAAAATTTCACCGGTGCGCTTTGCTGAAGATTACGCAGGATCTCCAGCATGGTATAGCTGTCTTTACCCCCTGACAGGCAGACCATGATGCGGTCACCTTCTTCAATCATGTTGAAGTCTGCAATGGCTTCGCCCACGTTACGGCGCAGTCGCTTTTGCAGTTTATTCAGGTTGTATTGCTCTTTCTTTGTATTTGATTGATTTTCTTGCATTTATTACTACCTTCGGAGCCAATAGGGGCATAATAGGGGCAAAATTTTTCAGCGTGCCAGCTTATCGTTAAGCATCAGCACCTGTTCGCCATTCATTTCTTCAATCCACGCACCGTAGACTTCATAAACCATTTGCGCGTTTTCATGCCCCATCTGGCTGGCTATGAAAGACGGGTTAGCGCCGGCAGATAAAAGCCAGCAGGCAAAAGTATGCCGCGTATGGTACGGATTCCGGCGGCGAATACCAGCACGTTTTACAGCTGCGTTGAATCTCGCACCGATGCTCGATAAAGAGTAGTTGGCTTTCTGTTCTCCTTTGCGCATCCAGGGTATGAAAACGAATCGCAGGCTTTGATGTTCCACAGCGCAATACTCGCGATGATTAAAGACAATTTCGGTTTTAGGCTGCAGCGCTGTTAGCTTGGGCTGTGCTTTCAAGGCTTCAAGTGCCGGCTCTAAAAGAGTTATAACCCGGTTACCTGCTTCAGTTTTTGGTGGGCCGAACATGCCCAAGACATTAAGATTGCGCTGTATATGAGCCGTGCCTTTTTCCCAATCACAATAATAAAATATCCTCGTCTCGGAATTCTGACGAATCCCGAAATCAGAAAACTGAAAAGTTTCTCTCACGCCACCCAGAAGCTGCCGACGGGATATACACCCCGGCAGGTAAATCATGGGGATCCGCTGACGACCTTAAGGCCGCTCGCTGGATTTACGACAGGCTTCTCACCGTCAACGCATCGCTATCTGAACCAAACTGAGCTGAATGGGCAAACACCATCAGGCTGATGCGTGTCCAGGATAAGCGTACTCACTACGAAATCTGTGACCTGTTCCAGTGGGCTAACCGGGACGAATTCTGGAAAGACAACATCCTGAGCCCCTCGAGTCTGCGAAAGCAGTGGGATCAGCTCACCACCAAACGGCTGCGTGAAACCGGAACGGCAAAACCTTCCCGGGGCGGCATCAACCTGCACAATACCGACTGGATTGACGGGGTGCTGGAATGAAAAACATTGCCGAGAGCATTCGCAATTTTGACCGGGAACAGGCTCGCCGCCTGGCGCACAATCTGCCTGAGCAGTACACCGAACGCGAACAAACGCAGCAGGTGGCGCAGATTATCAACGGGCTGTTTGTGCAGCTGGCGGCCGCGTTCCCTGCAAGCCTGGTTAATCGCAGCCAGGAAGACGTGAACGAGATCCGCCGCCAGTGGGTGCTGGCGTTCAAAGAAAACGTGACCACCAGCATGGAGCAGGTAGAGGCCGGCATGCGCGCGGTGCGTCGCCAGGAACGCCCATTCCTGCCTTCGCCAGGCCAGTTCATCAAGTGGTGCAGGGAAGGGCGCAGCGTGCTAGGGATCACCACCGCTGACGTCATGGCTGAGTACTGGAAGTGGCGTAAGCTGGTGTTCCGGTATCCGAGCAGTGAGCAGTATCCGTGGCCGAAGCCTGTCTTCTACCATATCTGCATTGAGCTGCGACGCCGCGGAACTGATGGTCAGTTGTGTCAGAAAGAGCTCGAGCGTGAGACAGCAGATATTTTGGATATGTGGGAGAAACGCGTTTTAGCCGGTAAGCCGATCCCGCCTGTTCGTAGGGCGCTGGCCGCGCCGGTATCGCCGAAGGGGCCGACACCGGCAGAGCTTTTGAAAGCTAAATATGAACGGATGAAGGTTAGTCGATTTAAATAACCTCAAGCAATAATTCTCTTTAACAATCTGTGTCACGGACATGTCCATGTAGCGGTTACGTTTGATTCATAAACTCCTGGATTGTCGCCAGTTATATACAACCCAAATGTTAATGGAGGAATGTATGTATTAATAGTAGTAGTCATTGTATTATTCACCGTTAGTCGAGCGCCATTAGTTGCAATTTGTGAAAATTTCAGACCAATTGAGTTGGTGTTTTCTTGATAATGTATGCTTGTTGTATGGTTATTATAACCAGAGCTAAGTGTTCCGAGATCTATATTGTTAGGGATATGTATTGAATCAGTGGTTTTTTCTTCTGAAATAAATGTTAATTTTTCTTGTCCTGTATGTATAGCAGAGGTGTTTGAACCGTCGAATAAAGAAATGTTGACTGCAGCACTTAGTTCACTCGACTGAGATGGCACGCTATTGATTATTGGTTGAGTTATTATACCATTACTTGATCCGGAAATATATCCATACCAGTTGTTATTATACGCACTGCAATCATCACCTCTGCTTGTATAGCAATTCAAAGTTATAGTATACGTGGTATCTCTATCTTTGGTAATTTCAAGAGGGGTACTTAGTGTAATAGTCCCATCAATACGATTCTGTCTTTCGAGATATAAAAAGTTTCCGTGTAGCGCTTCTTTCATCCATGCAAATGGCAGGTTGACTTTAAGTTGCGTAGCTACGGTCAATTGATTAGGTGCAGTTATGCCATTACTAAAGCCAATAACTGTACCACTTTTCCCTGTTACGGATAACCCTTGGACAGAGCTCGTATGGAAGGAGGCGCAAGAAAGTTCAGCGGCATAGGTTGGCAAGCATGTGAAAAAGGCTAAAAGGAACGTTGATCTCATAGTTATCTACTCTTATGTTCGTGACAGATAAATTCTGTGTATTTAGATTATATTGTTACGGGCACGTCCACGTGGGATAAACATTTAATGTATAAGTACCTGGTTGGGCACCTTCTTTGATGTTCAAACCTATACTAAAAGGTGGTGTATGTAGTCTCGAGAAAGGTATCCTTCCATCAACAATAAAATCAGAATTATTGGTGTTGGTGTTAGAGAATCTAATAGGAATGTTATTGGTGTTGTTTGTGTATTCAATTTGTTGTTCATGATTGTTTTGACCTATTTGAAGTTTTCCAAGATCTACTGTGTCTGGAAACTTAACTGAATCAGCGATTCTCTCTTCAGAAATAAGTTGCAATTGCCCTGAAATATAATGTGTTGGGCCATTCTCTATATTTATAACTTGAAATACTGTAGCATCGATTATTTCGTTAGGCGTCTTAATTTCTGGTAGCTTAGGGTTTTTGGAAATTACAATCCCTTGGTACCAATCAAAATCTTGTTTTACATGGGTCCGCGAAAATTCATACGTCGTCTGTGTCGCAGAAATAGTAACTTGGCGACTAAGTGATGTAGCGGCATTTGGGCGAGGGGAATAAGATATTTTTGAAAGAACTCTTCCTTCTAATACCTTAGCCATGGTAGGTGTCAATGTTACAGTAGCCGACATATAACTATAGTCATTCATTGGTGCTAGGTATCTTGTTAACCATATGTATCCATCCTCTCCTCCTTGATAAAAAGGCTCGATCTTGGTTGATACGTAGTTTGTACATGTCAGTTCAGCAGCAACTACACTTTTCATTGGAAATAATGTCTGCAATAATAATATGATTGCTAATGCTAAGCGTTTTTTTGTAGTAGGCATGTTTTAAACCATTAATAATGAATTAACTATAATCTAGCAAGAAAGTTATGATGGATTGAAATCCCCCACCTGTTACGCGACCAGCTCCTGATGGAAAATAACCAGCCGAGAATGTATATTTACCTCCAGATTCAAAGTAATCAAAGGATACTTTTTTTTGGCCATCCGGAGTCAATATGTTTCCATTTTTATCTAGCAATCGGAGTCCTACATTTTTAGCTGACTTAGAGTTTTGAAAAAGAGAATTATCGCCATTAGATATGGCGGTGCCAGAAGGCGTGATTTCAACTGTTGAAACACTTGTACTGCAATTTAATGTTAAAGTGAAATCTGTTTTACCTTGTATGGTAT